>DASRRF010000032.1:0-8507 GCA_035695905.1 Micromonosporaceae bacterium
GTCCGGGCCGTTCGTCGAGGCGGAACGGGTCCGGCTCACCGAGCAGTACCTCGGTGCGCTCGAAGAATGGGCCGGCCTCGCGCTCGCCCTCGGGCAACACAACGACGTGGTCGCCGACCTCCGTGACCGGATCGCCGAACAGCCACTACGAGAGAACCTATGGGCACTGCTGATTCTGGCGCTCTACCGGTGTGGCCGGCAGGGCGAGGCGCTGGCGACGTTCGAGCGGGCCCGACGCGATCTGGTCGAGGCTCTCGGGGTCGAGCCGGGACTGCCGTTGCGCCGCTTGCATGCACAGATCCTCAATGACGATCCGGCGTTGGGCGGCCCAGCGTCCACTGTGGTCCAGGCCCAACTGCCGGTGCCGGCACAGTTGCCAGCTGAGGTCTCGGACTTCTGCGGGCGTACGGAGGAGCTGACCACGCTGCGACAGCTCCTCGGCCAACCCGGCGGGGCGGGCATGCCGGTGTGCGTCGTCGTGGGCACCGCCGGGATCGGCAAGACCGCGTTCGCCGTACGGGTTGCCCATCAAGTCCGTAGCTACTACCACGATGGACAGTTCTATGTGGACTTACGCGGTGCCGACCCGACCCCCGCGGACCCGGGTGACGTGCTCGGTGCGTTCCTTCGCGCGCTCGGCGTCGACCAGGCTCCGTCCACACTGGAGGAACGAGCGGCGCTGTACCGCAGCGCGCTGGCGGGACGGCGTACCCTGGTCGTGCTGGACAACGCCCACAGCGCGTCGCAGGTCACTCACCTGCTACCCGGTGCACCCGGTTGCGCCGTCATCATCACCAGCCGGGACGGACTGCCTACGCTGCCGTGTACCCGGCGGATCCAACTCGACGTGCTCAGTGAGGCCGAATCCGTCGAGGTACTTGAGCGCGTGGTCGGAGGTGCCGACTGTGCATCTGCCGCGTCGGTCGCCCGGCTGTGCGGCTACCTGCCGCTGGCGCTGCGCATCGCCGGGGCTCGCGCGCGCTACCTACCGGGACGGTCGATGGCGGTACTCGCCAAGCGGCTGGCCGGTGACGACCGGCGGTTGCGCGAGTTGGAGCTGCCGGACCTGTCGGTCAGGTCGAGCTTCGAACTCAGCTATCGGGCCTTGGCGGACGACGCGCGGCGGGGTTTCCGGCTGCTCGGCCTCTCCGGCGGACCCGACATCGCAGTGTCCACCGCCGGTGCGCTGCTCGACGCCGTGCAGCCGGAGCCGGTGCTGCAGCACCTCGTACACGCTCACCTGCTCGAAGAGCACCGGACCGGGCGGTACCGCATGCACGACCTCATCCGTCTGTACGCTCACGAGCGCGCGCTCGCCGACGAGCCCGAACCCGCGCGGGCCGACGCGGTGAACCGGCTTCTGCGGGCGTACCTGTCGCTCGGGCGGCACGCGGGGCGGCTGGTGCAGCCGGACCGCGAGGATCCGCCCACTGTGGACGATCCCGGGCCGTTCGAGGATCGGGCCGGCGCGTTCGAGTGGTTCGAGGACGAGCGGACCAACCTCGTGATGGCGATGCACACGGGACCCTGGCCACTCGTCGGGCAGCTCGCCCGGGCGCTGCGCTGGCTCTTCCGGTCGTACGGACACAGCGACGAGTGGCAGAAGGTCAACGAACGGATGGTGGAGCTGGCCCGGGCCAACGACGAACCGGTGCCGGCGGCCGATTTTCTCGAGGAGCTCGGCTTGCTGTGTGATGAGCGCGGTGACCTACCCGGCCTGATGCGCCGCGCCGAAGAGTCCATTGTGGTACGCCGGGCCGCCGGGGATCGGAAAGGGGAGACGAAGGCGCTGATCAACCTGGGCGTGGCGCACCACCGCCGGGGCGCGCTGCAGGATGCGATCCGGCACTACCTGCGCGGTCTGGAGGCCGCGCGCCAGCTGGACTCGCCGCGCGCCGAGGCGTACGCGTTGGCCAACCTCGCCGCGGCCAGCCGCGACGCCGGTGCTTACGACGACGCCACCCGGTACACCGGCGAGGCACTCGCCATCAGCCGCGCCATCGGCGACCGCTTCGGCGAAGCGTCCTTTGTGGAGGATCTGGCGTTGACCCATCGCGCCGCCGGCCGGTTCGCCGATGCGGTGACCGCGCACGAGGAGGCGTTGACCGCGCTGCGAGGGCTCAACAACCTGGCCGGCGAGGGCGATGCGCTGCGCCAGCTCGGCGAGACGTACCTCGCCGCCGGGGACCCGTCGAGTGCGCTGACGACGTTGAAGAACGCGCTGGATGTCCTTGTCCGTACGGGCAACCACCACGTCCAGGGCCTGACCCTGTGGCAGGCAGGGCTGGCGCATCGGGAGCTCGGCGAGGCGGAGCAGGCGCGACAGTGTTGGGTGGAGGCGCTCGCGGTGTTCACCGAACTCGGAGCGCCGGAGGCAGACCAGGTCAGGTCGCTACTGAAGCCAAGTACCGTCGATTACCCGTTCTGAACCGCGGCGTACGGGTACAGGCCGGGAACCTGTTCCGCCGGCCCGGGTACCCCGAAATACCACCCCTGCGCGGCGTCGCATCCGATCGCCCGTAGCCGCTCCGCCTGCCCTGCCGTCTCCACCCCTTCAGCGGTCACCGTCAAGCCGAGCGTGTGTCCCAACGACACGAGCGCGGCCAGGATCCGCTCGTCGGTGGAGCCGTCGGGGGGATCCCGATCCAGTCCGGCCACGAAGGAACCATCCACCTTCAAGCCGTGCACCGGCAATGTACGCAGATACGACAGGTTCGAGTACCCGGTACCGAAGTCGTCAATCACCATCCGTACCCCGAGATCCGCAAGTGCACGCAGCGCGGACACCGGCTCGTCGTCCCCGCTCATCACGGCGCTCTCGGTCAGCTCGAGCTGCAACCGCGCGGCTGGCAAGCCTGTCTCGTGCAGGATCGCGGTGACATCGGGGACCAGCCGCGGGTCGCGGACCTGGCGTACGGCCAGGTTCACGCTGACATAGGTATCGCCGCCCCACGCCACGGCCTGCGCGCATGCCTGGGCGAGGATCGCGGAGCCGAGCCGGACGATCAGCCCGGTCTCCTCGGCGATCCCGACGAAACGGTTCGGGTAGAGCACGCCCAACTCCGGGTGCCGCCAGCGGACCAGCGCTTCGACGCCGACCAACCCGCCGCCGGCGAGCGAGACGAGCGGTTGGTACTCCAGGTAGAACTCGTCGCGGTCCAGAGCACCGGGCATGCCGGCGGACAGCGCGTACCGGGCCACCTCGCGGGCGTTGCGCTCGGGGTCGAAGAGCGCCCAGCGGCCCTTGCCGGCCGACTTCGCCCAGTGCAGCGTGATGTCCGCGGCGCGCATCACCTCGTTCGGCTCGGTGCCGACCACCTCCCGCTCGACGATGCCGATGCTCGCCGAGACGCACAGCTCGTGGCCGCCGATGTGGACCGGCTCGGCGACCGCGGCGAGCGCGGCGTCGGCGACCTTGATCGCGTCATCGACACACGTACTCTCCTCGATGAGTACGACGAACTCGTCGCCGCCCATCCGGGCCACCAGGTGTTGGGTGATCCGGTCACCGAGCCGGCCGGCCACGGCCACCAGTAGCTGGTCGCCGACGTGGTGGCCGAGCGAGTCGTTGACCGCCTTGAACCCGTCCAGATCGATGAAGCACAGGCCGATCCGCGCCGTCTCATGAGAGGCGACAGCGGCGAACATCGCGCCGAGCCGCTCGGCGAACAGCGCGCGGTTCGGCAGGCCGGTCAGCGGGTCGTGGGTGGCCTGGTACCGGAACCGAGCCTCGCTGACCCGCAGCGCGCGTTCGGCCTGATCCCGGGCGACCAGCGCGGCCCGGCGGATGGTCTCCTGCTCGTCCAGGGTCCGGTCGCGCAGCGCCCGGGTGAAGCCGGTCGTCAGCGCGCCGAGCACCCGGGCCAGCCGATCCTGGACCGCTGCACCATCCGGGTCAGCCTCGCAGGCCATGCCGAGGTCGCGGAGCAGCCGCAGCTCGATCACCTCGACGGTCCGGCCCAGGCCCTCGGGCGAGGTCAGGTGGGTGGCCACGAGCTCGCCACCGATCTCGTACCCGACCCGCACGTCGATCGGCTCCCGGGTGAGCCCGGCGGCCAGCCGTACCGTCAGGGAAAGCAGGTGTTGCTCGAGCTCGGCCTGGGTCATCGGCACGTAGCTGGTGCCCATCACCGCCTTCGCCCAAGCCCGGGCGAAGGCGGCGGCTCCCGGCCAGCGCGCGGCCGGTTCTGGCGGCGCCGCGGTCACGGCAGCCCCGGCTTGCGGCCCAGGCCGCCGACGAACCCCGCGGCGGCCGGGTCGTCGAGACAGCCGGCGTCGGGGCGCCACTGCGGTACCCAGACCACGCCCGGCTCGACGAGTTCGAAGCCGGCGAAGAGCCGGCCGATTTCGGCCCGGGTACGCGGGTGGAGCGGGTGGTCCGCGCGCCGGTAGACCTCCTCGCTGGCCAGCCGCTCGTCCGGGCCGCGCCCGTCACCGCAGGTCTGGGACAGCGCGAGGTAGCTGCCCGGGGCGAGCGCGTCGCGCAGCCGCCCGATGAGCCCGGCCGGATCGTCGGCGTCCGCGATGTAGTGCAGCACCGCCACGATCATCACGGCCACCGGCTGGTCGAAGTCGAGCAGGCGGCGGACGTCGGGATGGCTGAGGATCCGGTCCGGCTGGCGTACGTCGGCCTGGATGGCAGTCGCGCGGTCGCTGCCGCCGAGGATCTCCCGGCCGTGCGCCACCGCCACCGGGTCCAGGTCGACATAGACCACCTTGGCATCGACAGCTATCTCATGAACGTTGCCCGCGGTCGGGATCCCGGAACCGATATCCAGGAACTGTCGGATTCCCGTCTCCGTCAGGTACCGCACGACCCGGCGCAGGAAGGCCCGGTTGGCCTGGGCCATCAGTGGCGCGTCCGGCACCGCGGCGATGACCTGGCGGGCCGCCTCCCGGTCCACCGCGAAGTTGTGCGAGCCGCCCAGGTAGTAGTCGTACATCCGGGCCAGGCTCGGCCGCTCGTTGCCGGCCCGCGACCCGGCCACGCCGCTGGCCTTGGCCGTCTCGCCGGCCGTGGCACCGGCCACCCCGCCAACGCCCGCCTGCCGCATCGCCTCGCCCCTTTTGCCGCTAGCTTCTGCTCTCGTTCATTTTGCCCGTTCCAGTGTCCGGTATCCAGACCATGGATCCCCGAGCGGCGGGCGAGAGCCGCTCGGCCTAGAACTTCGGCGCGTCGGGCGCCTCCAGCAGACCGAGCCGGAGCGCCGTCATCAGCGCCTGAGCGCGGTTGGCCGCGCCCAGCTTCTCGTACAGCTTGGAGATGTGCGTCTTGGCGGTGGACTCGCTGACGAACAGCTGCTTCGCGATGCCCGCCACGCTCATCCCATCGGCGAGCAGGCGCAACACCTGCCCCTCCCGGGGCGACAGTTGCGGCCCGGTCGGTGCGAGCCGGCGCTTCATCGCCTCGGCGAGGTCCGCGGCGGTGAAGGCGGACGGCGCTGACGCGGCGTGCCGGGCGGCGGCGACGACCTCGTCGGCCGGGGCCGTCTTCGGCACGAACGCGCTCGCGCCGGCCTCCAGCGCCCCGAACAGCTGGTCATCTCCGGCGTACATGGTCAGCACCACGATGCCCATGGTGGCGCTGGACTTGCGCAGCGCCCGGGTGGCTTCGAGGCCGCTGCCGTCGGGCAGTCGGAGGTCCATGATGACCACATCCGGTTGCAGGGCGCCCGCCTGGCGTACCGCCTCGGCCGCCGTGCCTGCCTCCCCGACCACCTCGAACTGCCGGTCCCGCTCGAACGCGTGCCGGAGCCCCTTGCGGATCAGGTCGTGGTCATCGACGAGCAGGACCTTTGTCCGGGTCGTCGACGTGGTGCTGGTGGACATGCGGGTGCTCTCCTCTTTCCGGTGGTACCACCGTTGCGATCCTCGCCGCCAGCCTGACGAGCGCGGCGTGGCGAGCCCGGCCTCGCTACAAGCTATCGCGCCTGGGCGAGATACCGAGCATCACGGCCACCGTCGTTCCGCTGGGATGACGAGGCCTGATCTCCAACCGGCCCCGGATACGTTCCGCTCTCTCTGCCATGATCGCAAGACCGTACCTGCCGTCGGGCCGCTGGTCACCGATGCCGTGGCCGTCGTCGGAGACCGTTACCTGAGCATATGGCGGGTCGACCTCACACGTCACCCACAGGTTCGCCGCGCCGGCGTGCTTGCGCGCGTTCGTGATCGCCTCCTGGGCGATTCTGAGCAGTTCAGCCTCGATTGCGGCGGGAAGTCGCGCGGTCGACTCGTCCAACGAAAGGTGTACCCGCAATCCGCCGGAGGCGCCCACGGTACGGGCATAGTCGGCGATCGCCGCGGTCAACCCGCCGTGCCGATCGACCTCGCTGCGCAGCTCGAACAGGGACAGCCGCAGCTCGGTAATCACACGCGTCACTTCAGCCCGCAGGGTACGCAGTTCACTACTGGTCTCTTCGGCCTCCTCGGGCAGGGTGGCCAGCGCGTTGTCGATGCCGTACCCGACCATCACCAGCTCCTGTGCGACCCCGTCGTGGATCTCGCGGGCCAGCCGCTGCCGCTCCTCGTTGGTGGCCAGCGACCGGACCTCGTCGAACAGCAGCGCCGCCTCCAGGCGCAGCGCGGCGGGTGCGGCCAGCCCGGTCACCTGGTACACCACCCCGGGCGGGTAGGCGCCGGCTCCGTCGGCCTCCAGCACGATCAATCCGATGGTACGGACACCAGCGACCAACGGTACGACGAGCGCCGATGCCTCCTTGCCGGCCAACGAGCGGGCCTGCGACCGGGTGGCCGTCTGGGGCTGCTGGCTGGCCCACGCGTCGGCGACCGCGGAGTCCGAGTCCAGCCCGGTCTCCCAGTCCACCCGGTCGGTGCCGGCCTGGGCGAGCACCACGAGCCGCCCGCCGCCGCTGGCCGACAGCACCACGGCCCGGTCGGCCCGGGCCACCGGGCGCAGCTCGTCAAGCAGGTGCTCGGCGAGGCCGCCCGGGTCCAGCGTGGCCCCGGGCAGCTGGCGGGCCACGCTGCGCAGCTGGGTCAGCAGCCGGGTGGCCTCCGCGTACGGCTGCGGCGGCTCGCTGCGCGCGATGATGGTCCGTTGCAGCGCGCCGGCGGTGACCGTACCGATCGCGGCGAGCAGCAGCCACTGCACCGACGCGGCGACGTACCCGGGCTGAGCCAGCTGCGGTCCGCTCGGCGTGGACGTCATCAGCCCGGCGACCACCAGGGTCAGCGCGGTGATGCCGAGCAGCGTGGCCGCCTCGACGGCGCGCCGGGCCAGGGTGGCCGCGGTGATCGGAACCGTGAGGTACGGCAGGATCGCCGCGGCGCCGAAGCCGGCCGGATCGAGCCCGGCGGCGTCCGCCGACGCGGCGATCGCGCTGGCTGCCACGCCCAGCACCACGACCTCGGCCAGCCTGCCGATCGGCGCCAGCCAGGCGTGGTGCGGCGCCAGCGTGACAGGCAGCCCGGCCAGGCCGAGCAGCATGATCCAGAGCAGGTTCGCCGGATCCCGGGTGGCCAGTACGGTCAGGCCGGCGACGAGCGCGAGCATGGTCAGCCGGATGGCCACGCCGAGCGGATGCGGCGCCGCCCAGCGCAGGTCCGGCTGCCCCGGGCCGGATGCCGGGCCCGGTTCAGGCGCGGTAGATGGCGCTGATCTCGTCGGCGTACTCCTTCAGTACCAGGGCGCGCTTGACCTTCAGCGACGGCGTGAGCAGGCCGTTGGCCTCGGTGAAGTCGCCGGGCAGGACACGGAACACCTTGATCGCCTCGGCGTGCGAGACCGCCTGGTTCGCCTCGTCGACGGCCCGCTGGATCTCCGCGCGCAGTACGGCGTCCTCGCGCAGTTCGCCGATGGTCGTACCGGCCGGCTTGCGGTGCTCGGCCAGCCAGGCCGGCCAGGCCTCCTCGTCGATGGTGACCAGCGCGGCAATGAACGGCTGCCGGTCGCCGACCACCAGGCATTGGCTGATCAGCGGGTGGCTGCGCAGCCGGTCCTCGAGCACCGCGGGCGCGACGTTCTTGCCGCCCGCGGTCACGATGATCTCCTTCTTCCGGCCGGTGATCCGCAGGAACCCATCGGCGTCCAGCTCGCCGAGGTCTCCACTGTGGAACCAGCCGTCCGCATCGATCGCCTCGGCGGTGGCCGCCGGGTTGTTCCAGTAGCTGGCGAAGACCAGGTCGCCCTTGATGAGGATCTCGCCGTCGCCGGCGATCCGCACCGTCACTCCGGGAAGCGGGCGGCCGACCGTACCAATCCTGATGTTGTGTTCGAGATTGACCGCAACGGCGGGTGAGGTCTCGGTCAGCCCGTACCCCTCGAAGATGGTGACCCCGATGCCGCGGAAGAAGTGCGCGAGCCGTACGCCCAGCGGAGCCCCGCCGGAGATGGCCGCGGTGCACCGCCCACCCAGCGCGGCCCGGAGCTTGCTGAACACCAGCCGGTCGAAGAGCTTGTGCAGCATGCGAAGCGCGAACCCGGGGCCCCGCTCGTCGAGGGACTCGCTGTACGCGATGGCCACCCGCTCGGCCCGGTCGAAGAT
>DASRRF010000033.1:0-6734 GCA_035695905.1 Micromonosporaceae bacterium
CAGCGGCGAGTTCTGGAACCTTAATCCGACCGCCGCGGTCGTGCTGCGGGCGTTGCTGGCCGGCGACACGGCGCAGACCGCGGCGCGTGCGCTCACCGACGAGTTCGCGGTGGACACCGGTACCGCCGAGGCCGACGTGACCTCGTTGGTCGGTGCGTTACGCGCCGCGCACCTGCTGGACGGGGAGCCGGCGCGATGACGATGCCGGAGGCCCTGGCCTACCGCCCGCGGTCGGTGCCGTTGCCCACGCGGGTACTTGCCAGACTGCTGATCGGGGTGGCGCTCGTGTTGGCCAGGCAGTCGCCGGCCCGGATCCAGGCTCTGCTGCGCCTGCTGCGCCGCGGTGCGCGGACCGCGACATACGCCGAGGCCAAGGCGGCCCGGGACACCGTGGTGGCGGTGAGCCTGACCTGCGCCGCCCGGCAGGGCTGCCTGCCCCGGTCGCTGGCCACCGCGCTGGTGTGCCGGGTGCACGGCTGCTGGCCGGCGTGGTGCGTCGGGGTACGGCGGATGCCGCCGTTCGTCGCGCACGCCTGGGTGGAAGCCGGCGGGGCACCCGTCGACGAGGACTATCCGGCGGGGTACCACCGGACCCTGTTCATCGTCCGATGACCGCGGGCTGGCGGAATCTGCTGCGGGTGGTCCGCGGGCACCGGCGCTGGATCGCGCTCGCGGTCGGCCTGACCCTCGCCGGGTCGGCGGTCGGGGTCGGCCAGCCGCTGCTGGTACGCCGGCTGATCGACGGCGCCAGCATCAGCGGCGCCGCAATCGCGCTGCTGGCCGGCCTGTTCGTGGTGCAGAGCGTGATCGGGGCGACCGGGCGGTACCTGCTGGCCCGGACCGGCGAGGGCGTGGTGCTGCGGTTGCGCCACGATCTGGTCCGGCACCTGCTGCGGCTGGACATGCCGGTATACGACCGGCACCGGGTGGGCGACCTGATCTCCCGGGCCGGTACCGACACCGCTGCACTGCGCCGGGTGGTTGCCGAAGGGCTGGCCGACGTTGTCGCCGGTACGCTCGGGGTGACCGCGGTCGTGGCGGTGATGGCTTGGCTGGACCCGTTGCTGACCGGGCTCGTCGCGGTTGTCGTCGCGGCGGGGGTGGCGGTGGCCATGGTGGCCCTGCGCGGGGAACGGGTGGCGTCGCTGGCCGGGCAGCGGGCGCTCGGCGAGCTCACCGCCGAGCTGGACCGGGCGCTAGGCACCATCAGGACCGTACGGGCGAGCCGGGCTGAGAAGCGCGAGACCGACCGGATCACCCAACGGGCCACCGATGCGTACCGGGCGAACATCCGGGTGGCGCGGCTGGACGCGGTGGTCGGGCCGGCAAGCGAGCTGGCGGTACGCGGTGCATTCTTCGCGGTACTGCTGGTCGGCGGGGTACGGGTGGCCACGGGTGCCGGGACGGTCGGCGGGTTGGTCGCCTTCAGCCTGTACATGATTTTCCTGCTCGGACCGGTCGGCTCGGTCTTCGCGGCGCTGAGCGCGATGGCGCAGGGTGCCGGTGCGCTGTACCGGATCAACGAGGCGCTCGCATTGCCCGAGGAGCCCGGTCGTACGGTCACGAGCCGGCGGGCCCCGCCGGTTCGCCCGGGTACGGCGGCGTTGGAGTTCCAGGACGTGTGGTTCGGATACGACCCGGGCCGGCCGGTCCTGCGCGGCGTCTGCTTCGCAGTGCCGGATACCGGCTACACCGCAGTCATCGGCCGCTCCGGCGCGGGTAAGTCGACCCTGATCGCGCTCGCCGCCCGGTTCTACGACCCGGACCGGGGCCGGTTGCTCCTCGACGGCGTCGACGTCCGGCAGCTCGGGCGGGTGGCGTACCGGGCCGGAGTGGGACTTGTCGAGCAGCACGCCCCGCTGCTGTACGGAACGCTGCGGGACAACCTGATCTATGCCGCCCCGCTCGCCGATGCCGACGAGATCCGGGCGGTGGTCGAGCGGACCCAACTTGCCGATCTCGTGGCGCGGCTACCGGACGGTCTGAACACGATGGTAGGCGAGCGTGGGATGGCACTGTCCGGCGGCGAGCGCCAGCGGGTGGCCCTGGCCAGGGCGCTGCTGACCCAGCCACGCCTGCTGCTGCTCGACGAGCCGACCTCGCACCTGGATGTGGTGAGCGAGGCGGCCCTGGGTACCGCGATCCGCCAAGCGGCAGCAACCTGCGCGCTGGTCGTGGTCGCACACCGGTACACCACGGTCCGCGCCGCCGACCAGATCATCGTCCTGGACGGCGGTGAGGTGGCCGCGTCCGGCCCGCCGGACCAACTGACTCACACAAACGCGTACTACCGGCGGCTGGCCATCGGGGGCCTGGAACCCGTCTCGGCCTAAGCCGCCCTACCGGGAACGCAGCCCGACCCTGGCTATTACTCCACGTGACTGTACAGTGACGATGGTGAATATGCGGAGGCGCGGTGCGGAGCCTGGTGGCGCGATGACCGGCCCGGCTGCCGAGGTGGATCGATCCGCGCTGACCCAGCTTCTGAACACCGCGCTGAGCCGCCGGGTCTGCCTGGTCATCGGTGCGGCCGGCTGGGGCAAGACCGCCGCGGTGGCGGGCTGGGCCACCGGCAAACAGGCGACCTGGCTGCGCGCGGATGGTCAGCCGGGTGAGGTGTCGCGGGTGCTCGCGGCGTTGCCGGTACGGTCATCGGAGCGGACGCCGTCGGAGGTGTGCGAGGCGCTCCGGCAGGTACTCACCGATGATCTCACCCTGGTGCTGGACGATTTCCACCTGGCCACCCCCGACCTGAGCGCCTTCGTCGCGGGGCTGTGCCGGTGTGCTCCGAACCGGCTGCACCTCGCTCTGATCAGCCGGCGGGAGCCGTCCTTCCCGCTCGACCGGCTGCGCGGTCAGGGTTTGGCCACCGATGTCGACGCGCAGCGGCTGGCGTTCGACCTGGACGAGATCGCCGAACTGCTCGTCGTCACCCTGGGTGCCGCTGGACGGGGCGCGGCCGAGTCGGTGGCGGCCGCGACCGACGGCTGGCCAGCCGCGGTCCGGTTCGCCGCCGAGGAGCTACGGGGAGTTCCGCCGGCCGAGCACAAGCTGCGGCTGCGACGGCTCGGCCGGCCAGGTGGCCGGCTGCACGATTACCTGTCCGCCCAGGTGGCGGCCGACGAGCCGACCACGACCTGGCGATACCTGCGTGACCTGGCGGTACTTGGTCAAGCCGACGCACCGCTGTGCGCCGTACTGCGCATCCCAACGGCCAAGCTGTCCGAGCTGACGCGGCGGGGGCTGCTGCGGTTCGAGCCTGGGGCCACCGACATGTGGGCGCCGGTACGCCCGCTGCGCGAGTTTGTCTGCGCCCGCCCAGGACCGGTACCGCGCCACTGGGTGGAGCTGCGCCGCCGGGCGGCCAAGCAGCTCGCCGGCCGGGGCGCGCACGCGGCCGCGCTCAAACAGCTCCGCGCGGCCGGCGACGAGGCCGCCATCGCGGCCCTGCTGGTCGAGCACGGCAGCGACCTGATGGACGAAGGCCATGTCGGCGCGGTACTCACCGCCGCCCGGCTCGCCCCGTCCCACCTCGACGACCCGCGGATCCAGCGGCTGGTCGGCCAGGCCCACGGGATCCGGGGTGAATGGGCCGACGCCCTCGCGTGGTTCCAGCGCGCCGGCGACGACGAGGACCTGTCACCGGCGTTGGCCTGGCGGATGGGTCAGGTCGCCTACGGGCGGGCCGAGCACCGCGAGGCGCTGGCCACCTTCCGCCGGGGCCGGCTGACCACCGGCGGCTCACCGGACGAGGCCGTGCTCCTGTCCTGGATCGCCGTGGCGTACCGGATGACCGGCGAGTACCAGCGGTTCCGCCAGTACGTGGCGGCCACCGTCGCGGCGGCGGACAGCTGCGCCGACCTGGATGCCCGGTGCGCCGCCCGGGCGGTGCAGGCCATGCTCGCTGCGCTGGACGGCGATGCTCCGGCCGCGGCGGCGTACTGCGCCGACGGGCTGCGCGCCGCGGAGGCCGCCGGCAACCTGCTGCAGGCCGGCCGGATCCGGGTCAACCAGGCGTGGTACCTGCTAGAGCAGGGTCTTGCCACCCGGGCGCTGGCCGAGGCGAATGCGGCGCTGGCGGTGGCGCAGCGCTGCGGGTACGCGGTGCTGTGCGGAGTGGCGCTGACCATCCGCGGTGGCGCGAAGCTGGGCCTGGGCCAACTCGGCCCCGCGGACCGGGATCTCATCCTGGCGCGGGACCTGTTCCAGAACGCCGGATCCCGGTACGCCGCCTGGCCGCTGTGCGGGCTCGGGCAGCTGCACCGGATACGCGGGGAGCTGGCCCTGGCTCAGGCGGCCTACGAGGAGGCGCTGGCCCTGACCGAACCCACCCGGGAGACGCTTGGCCTGAGCACGGCGCTCAGCGGCCTGGCCCGGGTGTGCGCCGCGGACAACATTGACGCGGCGCGGCGGCTGGCCGAACGGGCGGTCTCCGTCGGCGAACCGATCCGGCAGGTGCAGGCGTTGCTCACCCGCGGCTGGGTGGCGCTGCTCGCCGACGATGCGGCCGCGGCGCGTGCCGATGCCGATCTTGCCGGGGCCGCCGCACGCGCCCGCAGGGACCGACCGGGGCTCGCGGAGGCGCTCACCCTGACCGCGTTGAGCGACCACGGGCGAGGCGACCAGGCAGACCTGCTGGACGAGGTAACCGGGCTCTGGCGGTCGGCGGGGTATCCGCTGGATCTGGCGCAGGCCCGGCTGGTCGCGGCCCACCTGGCCGGTGCGCCACGCGGGCCGGATGCCGCGCTCGCCCGCCGGACGCTGCGCTACCACGGGGTGGCACACGGTTCGCGATGCGCGGCCGGGCCGCTCGCGGCGATTCTTCGCGGCTCGCCGGCCATCGCCGTCCGTGCGCTCGGTCACTTCCGCGTACTGCGGGACGGGCGACCGTTGCCGGCCGGCTGCTGGCAGTCGAAGAAGGCCCGGGACCTGTTCAAGATTCTGATCGCCGCGCGCGGTCAACCGGTGCCCAGGGACAAGCTGATGGAGCTGCTCTGGCCGCAGGACAACCGGCGCCGGACCGCCAACCGCTTGTCGGTACTGCTGTCCACGCTGCGGACGGTGTTGCATCCGGACCGGCACGCGACCGACCCGGGTCCGGTGATCGCCGAGAACGGCGCCGTCCGGCTCGACCTCGACCAGGTAGAACTCGATGTGGAGCGGTTCCTTGTGGCCGCACACCGGGCCGTGGACACCACCGGGCCGGAGCAGTTGGCCCTGCTGTTGGAGGCGCAGAAGTGGTACACCGGGCCGTTCCTCGCCGACGATCCCTACCACGACTGGGCGGTGGACGTCTCCGAGGAGGTCAAGGCGGCCTACTCGGCGGTGCTGCGCCCGCTCGCCGCCCAGCTGCGCGCGGCCGGCGACGTCGACCGCGCCGTGCGCTACACGCTCCGGCTCCTCGCCGAGGACAGGTACGACGAGCCCGCACACCTTGATCTGATCAACACCTTGTTGGACGCGGGCCGCCGGGGTGAGGCGCGTCGTTGGTACCGCATTTACCGCCAACGGATGCGCGACCTTGGGGTGCCCCCGCACCCGTACCCGACCGAACGAGGGGTCGGGCCGCTGGCGTGACCTCGGTATTCTCGCGGCAGACACCCCAGCGGGGAGGCGGCCGTGAGCGGCGTGACGTTGACGTTCCTGGTCATCGGCGGGGCCGGCGTCCTCATCCTGGCCGCCTCGCTGCTGTTCGGCGAGCTCCTGCACCTGGGCCACCCCGACCTGGACGGGCCGTGGTCGACCGAGGTGATCGCAGGTTTCGCCGGCGCATTCGGGTTTGCCGGCGCGATCGCCAGCGAGTTGGTCGGCGCGCGGACCGGCCCGGGCATCGCGGTGGCGGCCGTGGTCGGCGTGCTGGCCGCCGTACCCGTGGCTTATCTTGCCCTGCGCCTGTCCCGGGCGGCGCGCAACATGCGCACGGACCCCACCCCCACGCGGGTCGATCTGGTCGGCACCCTCGGCGTGGTCGTCACGCCGATACCCGCGCAGGGGTACGGAGAAGTCCGGGTACGACTGGCCGGCACGCCGGTCAAGCTGAACGCCCGGGCCGACCGGCCGATCGCGCTCGGGGCGCACATCTTCGTGGTCGAAGCACCCAGTGACACCAGCGTCGTGGTCGAGGAGACCACTCCACCCCCAAGCTAGAAGGACCCCTCATGCCATTGCTCATCGCGATCGGCGGCGCCGTGCTGCTGGTCTTCCTGCTTGTCATGTTCGTGCTCTCCCGGATCAAGGTGGCCGGCCCGAACGAGGCGTTCATCATCACCGGCCGCAAGGGCCGGACCACCCAATCCGCGGACGGTTCCCGGTCGACCGACATGTCCGGCCAGAAGGTCATCATGGGTGCGTCGGTGTTCGTCCTGCCGGTGGTCCAGAAGCTGCAGTCGCTGGACCTGTCCAGCCGGCGGATCCACGTGGAGATCCAGGGCGCGGTGAGCAAGCAGGGCATCCGGGCCAACCTGCAGGGTGTCGCGATCGTGAAGGTCGGCGGTACGGAGGATGCGATCCGCGCCGCGGCCCAGCGGTTCCTGCACCAGCAGGCGGAGATCGAGGAGTTCACCCGGGAGGTGCTGGCCGGTGCGCTGCGCTCGATCGTCGGCCGGTTTACCATCGAGGAGATCATCCGGGACGGGGCCGGGTTCGCGAACGCGGTGGCCGAGGAGGCCGAGCATTCGATGACCAACCAGGGTCTCGTGCTCGACACGTTCCAGCTGCAGGACATCATCGCCGAG
>DASRRF010000034.1:0-1969 GCA_035695905.1 Micromonosporaceae bacterium
GCCGCCGGCAACACGACATCGGAGAACAGCGTCGTGGACGTCATCCGGAAGTCCATGGACAGCAACAGGTCCAGCTTGCCTTGCGGCGCCTCGTCGTGCCACCGCACGTCGTGCGGTCGGTGCTCCGGGCCCGCCTCGACAGCCCGCAGCGACGCGTCGGTGCCCAGCAGGTGGCGCAGGAAGTACTCGTTGCCCTTGGCGCTGGAGCCGAGCAGGTTGGCCCGCCACACGGTCAGTACCCGCGGCCAGTTCTGCGGCGCGTCCGGATCCTCACCGGCGAAGCCGAGCCGGCCGTCGCGTACCGCACTGTCCACATAGGATGCCGGGTCGGCGGGCGCGGCGGCGCGCGCCTCGTCGGCCACGTCGAGCGGGTTACGGTCCAGCGTCGGCATGGTCGGCATCCAGCCCAGCCGGGCGGACTGGGCGAGCAGATCGGCGGTGTGCCGGCCGGCGAACCGGCCCGTGCCGGTCGGGCTGGCCAGCACCCCGGCGTCGTACGTGTCGTACCGCCACTGGTCGGTGTGCAGGTACCAGTAGGCGGTACCGATCATCTGCCGCGGCGGCCGCGACCAGTCCAGCCCGAAGGCGAGCTGAGCCCAGCCGGTGACCGGCCGGCACTTCTCCTGCCCGACGTAGTGCGCCCAGCCACCGCCGTTGACCCCCTGGCAGCCGGTCAGCGTGGTCAACGCGAGCATGGCCCGGTACGTGGTGTCGGAGTGGAACCAGTGGTTCGTCCCCGCGCCCATCACGATCATCGACCGGCCGCCGGATCGCTCCGCGTTGTCCGCGAACTCCCGGGCGATGCGTGCGCACGCCGGTGCGGGTACCCCGGTGATCGGCTCCTGCCACGCCGGCGTGTACGGCTGGGTACCGTCCACATAGGACGCTGGCCATTCGCCCGGCAGGCCGGCGCGCGAGACCCCGTACTGGGCCAGCATCAGGTCGTACACGGTAGTCACCAGGAATTCTCTGCTCGCGACTGCGGGGCTCGCAAGCTCGCTCCTCGCGCTCGCCCTGTGATGGCGGACCCGGCGGACCGGGACCCCCCGGCGTAGCGTGCTCGGCGGCTGGGTGTCGAACCGCGGCAACACCACCTCGACCGCCTCGCCGCCGGTCGGGCAGCCCAGCGCCGGAACGATCCCTTCCAGGTTCAGGTTCCACCGGCCCGGGGAGTCGCCCCAGCGGAAACCCACCGAACCGTTCGGCACCGCCGGGGCACCGGCCGCGTCGTCCCAGACCACCGGCTTGGCCACGGCGTTCTCGTCGGTGTGGCCGAGGTCGGCGGCGGTGAGGAACTTGCCCGGCCGGAAGGTGCCGTCGCCGGCCGGTTCCAGCGTCACCAGGAACGGCAGGTCGGTATAGCGCCGGACGTAATCGGCGAACCGCGCCGCCTGGCGGTCGACGAAGAACTCGCGCAGGATCACGTGGCCCATCGCCATCGCCAGCGCGCCGTCCGTACCCGGTTGGGCCGGCAGCCACTCGTCGGCGAACTTCACGTTGTCCGCGTAGTCCGGGGCGACCACCACGACCTTCTGTCCCCGGTACCGGGCCTCGGCCATCCAATGGGCATCGGGGGTACGGGTGACCGGCACGTTCGACCCCCACATCACCAGGTACGAGGCGTCCCACCAGTCCGCCGACTCCGGTACGTCGGTCTGGTCACCGAACACCTGGGGTGAGGCCACCGGCAGATCCGCGTACCAGTCGTAGAACGACAGCATCGACCCGCCGATGAGCGAGATGAACCGCGCCCCGACCGCGTGCGACACCATCGACATCGCCGGAATCGGGGAGAACCCGGCCACCCGGTCCGGTCCGTACTCCTTGATGGTGTGTACGTGCGCGGCGGCAACCAACTCCACCGCCTCGTCCCAGGACACCCGGACCAGGCCACCCTTACCCCGCGCGCGCTGGTAGGCCCGGCGCAGCCGCGGGTCGCGCTGGATCTCGGCCCAGGCCGCAACCGGGT
>DASRRF010000035.1:0-4770 GCA_035695905.1 Micromonosporaceae bacterium
GGACGTTGGTCAACGACTGTTCCCGTCCGGCGAGGTCGTGCACGACGAGTGACGTCGACCGTTCACTGCGAGTCGGCAGCGTCCACGGCCTGCGCTTCGTCCCTGACCGTTTGTGTGGTCGTGGTGGCGATGACGTGCTCCAAGGCCAGGTGGTAGGCGGTGGTGAAGGCGTCCTCGGCGGGTACCTCGATATCGGGCTGTACTCCGACGCCTTCCCAGTTGGTCCCGGTGACCGGGTTGATCGAGCGTGCGTTCGGGATGGTGATTTCCATTGTCTCGGAGAGCGGGAAACTGTCGGTCGGGTGGGCGCCGCCGCGGGTCGTCTGTCCAATAAGGACAGCACGCTTCTGTGCTTGCAAGTTGTAGCACAGCTCCTCGCCCGCGGAGAACGTGAAGTCGCTAATCAACACATAGACCGGCTTGTTGAGATAGCGGTGCCCGGGCAGGTACGCGAGACTCCAGTACTGCTTGGTCTGCCCGGTCGCCGCGGAGAAGATGCTGTTGAGATGGGTTTGCTCGTCCGGGAAGAAGTAGCTGCACCAGAAGATGACACCATCCGGTGCGCCACCGCGGTTCTTGCGCAGATCGATGATGAGCGCCTCGGTCTGCGAAACAAGCTCCATCGCAGCGGCGATCGCACGGCCACCCTCGGCCGGGGACGCAACCCCGCGCAGATCCAGGTACCCGACGTTGCCGTCGAGCCGCTCGACGCGTGCGATCCGGTAGTTGGTGGTGCGCAGGTACTCGCGCCACGCCTGGATAGCGGCTTCCTCCGTCATGCCCGCCGCTTGCAGGTCGGCGTCGCGCATCCGTACTCGTAGATGCTTATCGGCACACAGCTCGAACAGCTCGGCGGTCAACCGCTCGGCCAGCTCCGCCTCGGACAGATCGGCGTAATCGCCGGCCTGGTGCCGCCCGCGGATGACCTCCGCGGCGGCCTTGGCTCTGTCCGGGAACACATAGTTGGCGCACAGCAGCGCGAGCGCGGCATCAACCAGCGAGATCACGTGGCAAAGGTACCGGAACCCCGCCGGCCACCCGGCTACGTTCGGCGGCGAACGCCATCCGATGGCTGTCCAGTGACTCCTCGGGTCCGGAGCGGACCAGCGTACGGTCACCGGTCGCGACCGCCTCCACGAACGCGGCCATCAACCCGAAGTCCCCGCCGCCGTGCCCCGAACCGGCGTCCGCGCCCGCGGGGACGCGAGCGTCCACAGTGGACGCAGTGGACGCAGTGGATGCAGTGGACACAGTGGACACGCCGCCGGTCACGAAGTCGGTCACCACTGCCCGCTCGCCGTCGCCTTCCAGGTGGCCGCGGGTACCCATGATCCGGGTACGCCGGTGGCCGCTCGGGGTGAACGCGCTCATCGTCAGCGTGGCGGTGACCCCGCGCTCGAACGACACCGTGACCACCTGGTGGTCGGCCACGTCGTTGTCGCTGGCATAGACGCACCGGCCGTACGGCCCGTCGCGCAACGCGGTGCGTACCCCGGCCTCGGTCAGGTCCGCCGTGACCACCGACAGCGGCCACTCGTGCCGCGCCGGATCCGCCAGGCAGGCTTCGTACAGCCGGGTGGCCGAGTACGGGCAGCCGGGCTCCACCGCGCAGTCCACGCACCGGTCGGCCGCGCCGGCGGGGCGGTTGCCGGGATGGAAGTGGTGCAACCCGCCGACGCTGGCCACCCGTATCGGCGCACTGTCCACTATGTACCGTAGCCAGTCCAGGTCGTGGCAGCACTTGGCAAGTAGGCTGGAGAAGGACTCGTCGGACCGGCGCCAGTTCCCGCGTACGTAGGCATGAGCGAAATGCCACCAGCCGACCGGTTCGAGATGCTCGATGCCGACGATGTCGCCGACCGCACCGCGGTTGACGAGCCGCTTGACCATGTCGGTGTACGGCGTGTAGCGCAGCACATGGCAGACCGCGAGCAGTATTCCGGTGCGCCGGGCGGCGGCCACCACCGCCTCGCAGTCCGCCTCGGTTACCGCCATCGGCTTCTCCAGCAGGATCGCGTACCCCTGCTGGGCGAGGCTGGCGACCGGCTCGGCGTGCAACCGGTCCGGGGTCGCGACCACCACCGCGTCGGCCAGCCGCGGCGCGTCCGCGAGAGCGCGCCAGTCGTCGAACCGCCGCGCACCGGGATGCCGGTCGGCGAGCGTACCGAGGTAGTCCGGGCGTGGATCGGCCACCGCGACCACCCGGGCCAGCGCCGGGAACCGCTCGGCGTACCGGGCGTACGCCTTGCCGCGCGAGCCGGCTCCCGCGATCGCCAGGGTAACCGTCATGTGAGCCACAGCCGGGCCGCGGTGACCAGCGCCTCGACCCCGGTGGACAGGGTCGGATCGAGTATCGGGGCGAAGAACGGCGAATGGTTCGAGTGCTCGTCGGTGTCGGTACCGCTGACCAGCCAGTAGACGTACGGGAAGCCGCCCCGGTCGCCGAAGATCCCGAAGTCCTCGCTGCCGGTCACCGGCGGGGCCAGCTTCACCCGGTCGGTACCGAAGAACCCGGTGAACGCGCCGGCCACCCGCTCGGTCGCCGCCTCGTCGTTGACCAGCGGGTCGAACCGGTAGGCGGTCTCGATCCGCGGTTCCTTCTCCGCACCGGCGGTGACCGCTTCGCCGCGGATGATCCGTTCGATCGCGGCGAGCACGCGTGAGCGTACCCCCGGATCGAAGGTGCGGACGCTGAGCTTGAGCTCGGCCTCGTCCGGGATGATGTTCTCCTTGGTCCCGGCGCGCAACGCGCCGACGGTGACCACCGCGGCATCGGCCGCGGCGATCTCCCGGGACACCACGGTCTGCAGGCGCAGCACGGTCGCCGCGGCCATCACCACCGGGTCGATGGTGGTCTCCGGGCGGGAGCCGTGCCCGCCGCGGCCGAACATCTGCACCCGCAGCGCGTCGCTGGCCGCGAACGCCAGCCCCGGCCGGTACCGCAGGGTGCCGGCGGGACCCGGTACGACGTGCTGGCCGAGCGCGACATCGGGCCAGCCGAACCGCTCGAACAGCCCGTCGTCGACCATCGCCGCCGCACCCGCGCCGATCTCCTCGGCCGGCTGGAACACCAGCATCAGCGTGCCGGTCCAGCCGGCGCGATCCGCGGCGAACAGTGTCGCGGCCCCGATCAGCCAGGTGATATGCAGGTCGTGGCCGCACGCGTGCATCACCGGCACCGGATGCCCATCCGGATCCGGTGCGCTGACCGTCGACGCGTACGGCAGGCCGGTGCGCTCGGCCACCGGCAGCGCGTCGATGTCCGCGCGGAGCAGTACGGTCGGCCCCGGACCGTTGCGCAGCAGGCCGACCACGCCGGTGGTGCCGACCCCGGTGGTCACCTCGTAACCGAGCGCGGTCAGTCGGCGGGCGATCTCCGCGGCGGTCCGGTGCTCGGCGAACGACAGCTCCGGATGGGCGTGCAGGTCCTGGTAGAGCGCGGTGAGCTCGGGCAGCAGGGCGGGCAGCGGGGTCAGCATGGCCACCTGCGTACCAGATCGGGACCACCCCCGGGGGGTTGCGGAAAACACGGGGAGGTCTAGACAGTGACCTAGAGCCAAAACAATAGGAGGTGGACGATGAAGTCTGCCCGCTGGTGCCTAGCCGCGGCGGTCGCCGTCGGCGTGGCATTGACCGGAGCCCCGTCCGCCGCGGCCAGCCCGGCCACGGCCAACGGTCCGGCCACACTGCGCGGCATCGACCTCGAGCACGCGACTGTGCTCGACCTGCAACACGCCATCGACCGGCACCGGCTGAGCTCGGTGCAGCTCACCGCGTTCTACCTGCACCGGATCCGCGATCTCAACCCGATCCTGGGCGCGGTCATCGAGACCAACCCGGACGCACTGCGCGATGCGGCCCGCAGCGACGCGCACCGGCACGCGCACGGCGCGCGCAGCGCGCTTGAGGGCATGCCGGTACTGCTCAAGGACAATGTGGACACTGCGGACCGGGAGCACACCACGGCCGGTTCGTTCGCGCTGATCGGCGCGCGGCCGGCGCGCGACGCGTTCCTCGCCGCGCGGCTGCGGGCCGCCGGTGCCGTGGTCCTCGGCAAGGCGAACCTCTCCGAGTGGGCGAACTGGCGTTCGTTCACGTCCTCTAGCGGGTGGAGCGGGCGCGGCGGGCAGGCCAACAACCCGTACGTGCTCGACCGCAACCCGTGCGGATCCAGCAGTGGATCCGGCGTTGCGGCAGCGGCGAACCTGGCCGCCGTCACCATCGGTACGGAGACCGACGGGTCGATCGTGTGCCCGTCCGGCGCGAACGGTGTCGTCGGGATCAAGCCGACGCTGGGCCTGGTCAGCCGGGCCGGCGTGGTACCGATCTCGGCGCAGCAGGACACCGCGGGACCGATCACCCGGAACATGACCGACGCGGCCGCCGTGCTCTCGGTCATCCAGGGCGTGGACCCGCGTGACCCGGCGACCGCCGACGCGGCGCCGTTCGTGGGCCGCGACTACCTCGCCGCTCTGGACCGCAATGCGTTGCGGGGCAAGCGGATCGGCGTATGGCGGGTGGCGGCCGGCGACAACGCCGAGGTGATCGCGCTCCTCGACCAGACGATCGGCACGCTGCGCTCGCTCGGCGCTACGGTGATCGACAATGTCGACCTGCCGGGCATCGACGACGCGTTCAACACCGAGTTCCCCGCGCTGCTGGTCGAGTCCAAGCACGACATCAACGCGTACCTGGCCGGCACGCCCGGCGACCACCCGGCCGACCTGGCCGGGCTGATCCAGTTCAACAAGGATCACGCCGACATCGAGA
>DASRRF010000036.1:0-2644 GCA_035695905.1 Micromonosporaceae bacterium
CCGGCGCCCATCGTGTACGTCTGGTAGTACGCCGGCGACATGGTCCACGGCGCGGTCCACCAAACAGCACCGTGCTCCATGACCGCCACCACCCAGGCGATCAACGCGAACAGCACCACCAGCGGGAGGCCGCGCCACGGCAACCAGCGAGCCACCGCGGCGCCGAGCAGGCCGCCGCCGAACGTGCAGAGCGGGATCACCGCCAGCTCGGCGACGCCCTGCACCCGGCTCACCGAGTGGCCGGAGTGCTCCACCAGCCACAGGACGGCAGCGAACCCGGTCGCGACCGCGGTCAGGCCGAGGACGCCGAGGCAGGTCGCCAACGTTCGAGTCGACGCGCTGAGGGGCGCGGCGGCCAGTTGCGACTCGGCGTGCGACCGGCGGGCGCTGGATGCGACCAGATTGGTCACGAAGAACGTGGCCGGCCCGAACCACAGCAGCCCCACGATGAGCAGCACGTGCTGCACGGCGTCCCGGGCGGCGAGGCCGTCGCTGGTCGCCTGCGCCCCGCCGAGCACGAGGAAATAAAGCAGTAGGACAAGACCGACCGGGTGGGTGCCGATGCGGTACGCCTCGCGCCGCGCTAGCGCGCCAACCGCCCTGGAGCCGCTGCGGGCGACCTCGCCACCGGTCATGGTCACCGTGATCGCGCTCATCGCGACACCTCCGCGAGTCCGCGGTCCGCGACCAGCAGCAGATACGCGTCCTCCAGCGTCGGCGCGACCAGTTGGGCGTCGGCCGGCGGGTCGCCCACGTTGCGCATCAACCCGTCCCCGTTGCGCCATGCCACGTGCGCGTCCGGCCCACGGGTGCTGTCCAGCCAGACCCGCCCGGCGGCCTGCTCGATCAGCCCGGCCGGGGTACCGGTGAACAGGCAGCGCCCCTGGTGGAGCACCATCACGGTCTGGCAGACGGCCGCGACGTCCTCGGTCTGGTGGGTCGAGAGGATGACCGTCCGGCCCTCGCCGATCCGTGACACGATCTCCCGGAAGCGCAGCCGCTGCTCCGGATCGAGGCCGGCCGTCGGCTCGTCGAGGATCACCAGGTCGGGGTCGCCGAGTAGTGCCTGGGCCAGGCCCACCCGGCGGCGCATCCCGCCGGACAGCGCCCGGATCCGCTTTCCACTGACCTGAGCGAGGCCGGCCAGCTCGATGACCCGGCGCACCTCGTCGTGGCGGGCCCGCCGGTCCGTCATCTCCTTGAGGATCGCGACGTAGTCGACGAAGTCGAAGACGGTCATGCCGCGGTGAAAGCCCGGCTCCTGGGGCAGGTAGCCGAGGCGACGCCGGATCGCCAGCCGTCCGGCAGGCGTCCGCGGGTCGCGGCCCAGCAGCAGCAGCCGCCCCCGGTCCGGCGCGAGCACGGTGGCCAGGATCCGCAGTAGCGTCGTCTTGCCGGCGCCGTTCGGGCCGAGCAGGCCGGTCACCCCGCGCCGGGCGGACAGATCTACGCCGGCCACCGCGGCGTGGCCGCGGAACGACCTGGTGACGCCTTCCACGACGACGGATCCGGCCATCACACACCTCCCAGCGTGGTCGCGTACCGATCGCGGCCCGCGACGAGAACGACCACCGACAGCCCAGCGACGGCCAGGCAGATCAGCTGCGCGGCCAGACCGAACGCGGCGAAACGCCCGACGTTGAGATGGCTCAACACCACCGTGAGGACCCATACCGCGACGACGCCTGTCGCGGCATACACGACGTCGACGTGCCGCGCCACGACCAGCGTCAGCAAGGTCAGGGCGAGCGCTGGCAGCAGCCAGGCCGCCGCAGTCAATGACCGGTACGGCAGCAGCAGACCCGCGACCACCGCCGCGGTGCACGTCACAGCCGCGACCGCGGCCGAGCGCAACAGCAGCAGCCGGAATGCGGAGTACGGCGCAGCCAGCGCGATCTCGTACGTCGGGTCCACGCCCCGATGGAACGCGGCCGCCACACCCAGCACCGGTAGGATCGGGGCAACGGTGAGGAACAGCAGCGTGCCGCGGTCGTTCGCGCCGGCCGCCAGCGCCGCGAACACGGCGAAGGCGAGCGCCGCAGACATCGCCGCCAGCCACGAGGCGCCCAGGGTCGGCGTCGCCGCTAGCAGCCGCGCCGTATCCTCCGGCACCCCGGCGAGCCGGAGCAGCCGCTCCAGCAGCCGCGGCCGGGGAGCGTCCACCCGCGCCACGACCTCGTCCCACAGCCGCTCCAACCGGTCCACCTCGCCGGGCGCCACTGCCGCCCGCAGCAGATCCCGGCACTCGGCGCAGGCCAGCAGATGCGTCTCCACCGACGCGCCCAGTGACAACGACACCTGGCCCCGGGCGTACCCATTCATGGTGTCGGCGTCCACGTGCCAACCCGTCATGACAACTCCTCCCTAAGCACGGCCCGCGCGCGCATCATCCGCGTCTTGACCGTGCCGGCCGGGATGCCGAGCAGCCGGCCCGCTTCCCGCGCCGTCAGGCCGTCGAGGACAGTCGCCTGCACCACCGCCCGCAACTCCGGCGACAGCCGGTCGAGCGCCCTGCCAAGATCGCCGAACTGGACCGCCAGCAGGACCTCTTCCTCGGCGGAGGCCACCAGCTCGTCGTGCTCGGCGACGATCAACAGCGCCGGCGGGCGGCGCCGCAGCCGGTCGAGCAGCCGGTGTACGCCGA
>DASRRF010000037.1:0-1747 GCA_035695905.1 Micromonosporaceae bacterium
GGATCGAGCGGAGCTTCGGCCAGGATCGGCTGGCCCGCTGGCATCGGTGGGCGGGATTTACGTCCGTCAACCTGTTGCTCGCCCACGTCGGGCTGACGACCCTCGGATACGCGGCGGACGATGGCACCGGGATCCTCGGCGAGTTCTGGACGCTGGTGACGACGTACCCGGGGATGCTGCTGGCCGCCGCGGCCTTCGCGCTGGTGATCCTGGTGGTCGTGACTTCGATCCGCGCGGCCCGCAGGCGCCTGCGCTACGAGTCGTGGCACCTGCTGCACCTGTACGCCTACCTGGGGATCGGCCTGGCCCTGCCGCATCAGCTGTGGACCGGCGCGGACTTCATCCAGTCGCCGGCGGCCCGGGCCTACTGGTGGACGCTCTACATTGGAGCGACGGCGAGCGTCCTGGTCTTCCGGCTCGGACTGCCCGCGTGGCGGAGCCTGCGCCATCAGATCCGGGTCGACCACGTGGGGGCTGAGGCATCCGGCGTGACGTCGGTGTACCTGCGCGGTCGCGACCTGGACCGGCTTCCGGTACGAGCCGGGCAGTTCTTCCTGTGGCGGTTCCTGGATGGCCCCGGCTGGTCACGGGCGCATCCGTACTCGCTGTCCGCTCCGCCCCAGCAGAACCGGTTGCGGATCACGGTGAAGAACCTCGGCGACGGCAGCGCCCAGGTGGCCAGGCTCCGACCGGGCACCCGCGTCCTCGTGGAGGGCCCGTACGGCCGGTTGACCGGCGAATCGTACCGGGGTCGTGGGGTGACCATGCTCGCGTCCGGCGTCGGCATCACCCCGCTGCTGGGGTTGCTCTGGGAACTGCCGTACCGGCCCGGCGAGGCGGTGCTCATCTACCGCGCCAGCAGCGCGGCCGACCTCGCGTTCCGCGGTGAGCTCGACGATCTCGCCGCCCGCCGCGGCGTGACCACTCACCTGCTGCTCGGACCGCGGGCTGGCCGGCCGTCCTGGGTGCCGGGGGACGCCGCGCATCTGTCCGATGTGGACGTCCTGCGGCGGCTCTCACCCGGGGTCGCGGCGCACGACGTCTACGTGTGTGGTCCCGATCAATGGGCCGATACCGCCGTCGCGGCGGTGCACGGCGCCGGTGTCGCCGTCGATCGCATCCATCGCGAACGCTTCAGTTGGTAACGGGGCCGTCGGTAGGGAATCCATGGAGGAAAGAGGATGCGCCGCATCACCATGTGGATTTTGTCCACCATCACCGGGCTGGCGCTGTTGTTCAGCTACCGGACCAGCACGATGGGCCAGTCGGGCGCGGGCGGCGATACGGTCGCCGGCGCGACGGGCGGCGGCACCACGAGCGCCGGGTCGTCGGGGAGCGGGTCGGCTGGTGACGGAACGTACAACGGTTCCGTGGCCCAGACCCGGTGGGGCCCGGTCCAGGTACGCATCGTGGTCGCGGGCGGCAGAATCACCAGCGTCACCACGCTGCAGGTACCCAACGGCAACTCCCGCGACCAGCAGATCAACGCCCGGGCCGTACCGATCCTGAACCGCGAGGCAGTGGCGGCGCAGAGTGCTCAGATCGACACGGTCTCCGGCGCCACCGTGACCAGCGACGGGTACCGGACCTCGTTGCAGGCGGCCATCGACGCGGCGCATCTGTGATGAGCCCGAGCAACAGCCCAGGCTCGACGAGGCCGCGACGCGCCTGGGTCGAGCACATCATGGGTATGCCGATCAGCCTGCACGTCCGCGGCGCCAACGTGTCCTTGCCCGCGGTCGGGCAG
>DASRRF010000038.1:0-3372 GCA_035695905.1 Micromonosporaceae bacterium
CGACGTTGGCCAGCAGGAACACGGCCGAGCCGTCGGACCGGGCGATCACGAAGTCCTCGAGCTTCGCGTTGTCGAACGTGGGCTCGCCGCGGATCACGTCGCGCACCACGGTCACCCCGTCGTCCGGGGTACGGAAGCGCAGCGCGCCGGCGGTCAGCCCGCGATCCCGGCAGTACCCGTCGTAGCCGGTGTACCGATTGCCGGCGCGGGCCACGATGTCGTCGCGGGTGCAGTCGCAGTAGTACGCGTGGCCGGCCTGGAACAGGGTCTCCGCCGCGGCCCGGTGCTCCTTGCCGTACGCCGACTGGAAGTACGGCCCTTCGTACGCTCCGCGGGCGATCCCGATCCAGTCCAGCGCGGACAGGATCCCTTCGGTCCACTCCGGACGGTTGCGAGTGGCGTCGGTGTCCTCGATCCGCAGCACGAACACGCCGCCGTGCTGCTTGGCGTAGATCCAGTTCTGCAGTGCCGACCGGGCACCGCCGACGTGGAACTCGCCGGTCGGGGAGGGAGCAAACCGCACACGTACCGTCACGTACTCAGCCTACGTGGTCGCTAGGTGCGCCTCACCGACCTGTCCACACACGCCCGCCAGCCCTTGTCCGGCGGGTTGTCGCGCAGTGCGCAGAGCGCCGCGACCGCGCCGCCGACCAGGTCGCCCCAGGAGAACGCCGCCTCGGGTCGCCCCTTCTGCACCAGGAACGCGAGCCCGGCGGAGTTGCTGCGGGCCCAGCCCCGGTGCACCGGCACCCGCCGTGCGGCCCGCCCGCCAGCGTCGGTCACCAGCTGGATATCGAACGGGTACGACACATCGCCGCCGGCCTTGGTGACCACGATCCGGGCGTGGTCGGGAAGCCCGTCGTCGTCGAACAGCCGGGCGAACCAACCGCGCCGGGGTGCCTGCACGACCACCTCCACGCCATGGCCGTACTGCCCCGGGTCGCGCGCGTCGGCGACCGCGCGGACCATGTCGATCACCACGCCGGCGTCGGCCCGGCGGAACTCGACCCACGGCTGGGTCACCGGCCCATCGTGCTCCACCGGCCCATCGTGCTCCACCGGCCCATCGTGCCAGCCGCCGGCGGGGTGGCCGACCCCCCGGACGGTTCCTTTCAGACGCCTTCTGCTCTGCCCACTATGCCGGGGCAGAATCACGCTGCCCCGCTCCCGTGGGCAGAGCAGAAGGCGCTCGCGACCTATACCCCGGGTCGAGGTCCGCGATCAGGTGTCGCCGCTGGTCTCGCCGACCGGTGCGGCCGTCACGTCCTCCAGGGCGTACTTCTGCGCGGCTTCGACCGGGGTACCCGCCGGGACCGCGCCGCGCGCGGCCAGCTGGCCCAGCGTGGCGACCACAATGGACTCCGCGTCCACGTGGAAGTGCCGGCGCAACGCGGACCGGGTGTCGGACAGGCCGAAGCCGTCCGTACCCAAGGAGGTGTAGTCACCCGGCACCCAGCGGGCGATCAGATCCGGTACCGCCCGCATGAAGTCGCTCACCGCGATGACCGGTCCGGGCGCGTCCCGCAGGGCCTGCGTGACGTACGGAACCCGGGCCGGTTGGTCCGGGTGCAACAGGTTGTACCGCTCACACTCGACCGCGTCCCGGCGTAGCTCGGTCCAGCTCGTGGCCGACCAGACATCCGCGGCCACCCCCCAGTCCTGGGCGAGCAGGTCCTGTGCTCGCAGCGCCCATTGCATGCCGGTGCCGGAGGCGAGCAGCGCGGCCCGGACCGGGCCGGAGGCCGCGGGGGAGTACCGGTACAGCCCGCGGAGCAGGCCGGCAACGTCTACATTGGACGGTTCGACCGGCTGGAGGATCGGTTCATTGTAGACGGTCAGGTAGTAGTAGATGTCCTCCGGCTGCTCGCCGTACATCCGGCGCAGGGCATCCTCGACGATGTACGCGATCTCGAACGCGAACGCCGGGTCGTACGCGACGACCGCCGGGTTCGTCGCCGCGATGAGCAGCGAGTGCCCGTCCTCGTGCTGCAGGCCCTCGCCGTTGAGTGTGGTACGGCCAGCGGTCGCGCCGAGTAGGAACCCGCGGGCCATCTGGTCCGCCGCGGCCCACAGCCCGTCCGCGGTGCGCTGGAAGCCGAACATCGAGTAGAAGATGTAGAGCGGGATCATCGGCTCGCCGTGCGTCGCGTACGACGTGCCGGCCGCGGTGAACGAGGCGACCGAGCCGGCCTCGTTGATGCCCTCGTGCAGGATCTGCCCGGCGGTGGATTCGCGGTACGACAGGAAGAGCTCGCGGTCCACCGGGGTGTAGTTCTGCCCGTGCGGTGAGTAGATCTTCGCGGTCGGGAACAGCGAGTCCATCCCGAACGTGCGCGCCTCGTCCGGGATGATGGGCACCCAACGGGCGCCGATTCCCTGGTCCTTCATCAGATCCTTGAGCAACCTGACGAACGCCATCGTGGTGGCGACCTTCTGCTTGCCCGAACCGCGCTTCAGGTCGCCGTACGCCTGCGTGGGTGGCAGCGTGAGTGGGACGGTCGTGGTGCGGCGCGACGGAAGATAGCCACCGAGCACCTCGCGCCGCTCCTTGAGGTACGCCATCTCGTCGGACTTCCCGCCCGGGTGGTAGTACGGCGGCAGGTACGGGTTCGCCTCCAGTGCCGAGTCCGGGATCTCCAGGTAGAGCCGGTCGCGGAAGGACTTCAGGTCGTCCAGGGTGAGCTTCTTCATCTGGTGCGTGGCGTTGCGGCCCTCGAAGTGCGAGCCGAGCGTCCAGCCCTTGATGGTCTTCGCCAGGATCACCGTCGGCTGTCCACTGTGGTTGATCGCCGCGTGGTACGCCGCGAACAGCTTGCGGTAGTCGTGGCCGCCCCGCTTCAGACCCCAGACCTCGTCGTCGCTCATGTGCTCGACCATCTTGCGGGTACGCGGGTCGCGGCCGAAGAAGTGCTCGCGGACGTAAGCGCCGGACTCGGCCTTGTAGGTCTGGTAGTCGCCGTCCGGCGTGACGTTCATCAGGTTGACCAGTGCGCCGTCGGTGTCCGCGGCGAGCAGCGGGTCCCATTCCCGGCCCCAGATCACCTTGATGACGTTCCACCCGGCACCCCGGAAGAACGCCTCCAGCTCCTGGATCACCTTGCCGTTCCCGCGTACCGGGCCGTCCAGCCGCTGCAGGTTGCAGTTGATCACGAAGGTGAGGTTGTCCAGCTCCTCGCGCGCGGCCAGGCCGATCGCGCCCATCGACTCCGGCTCGTCCATCTCGCCGTCGCCGAGGAAAGCCCAGACGTGGGAGCGGCTGGTGTCCTTGATCTGCCGTGCGAGCAGGTAACGGTTGAACCGTGCCTGATAGATCGCCTGCAGGGGCCCGAGCCCCATCGACACCGTCGGGAATTCCCAGAAGTCCGACATCAG
>DASRRF010000039.1:0-5284 GCA_035695905.1 Micromonosporaceae bacterium
GGTGCACACGTACCGGGCCGGTACCGGGCTTGCCGAGCTGACCGGCGGCTGGGCGATGTCGGTCGCCGGCGACACCGCGGTGGTCGCGCTGCACAGCCAACGCGCGCTGGGTCTCCTGGGTGGGCTCGGGGCGACAGTGGACCGGGTCGCCCGCGGGTTCACCGCCCGGGAGCGGACGGCGCGGTCGCCGGGTTCGTTTGGCGGGCGGCGGGAGGAGAGTGTCTGCGGCTCGGATGAGGCGGTGGACGCGGTCTGTTACCGGTCCAGCGACCCCACCGCGTACCACCGCTCCAAGGCGGTGGCCCGCTTGCTGATCAACGGCGTCGAGCTGTGTACCGCGTGGCGGGTCGGTCCGCACAACCGGATGCTCACCAACCACCACTGCTTCACCGATACCGAGTCCGCGCGCAACACCGAGGTGTGGTTCGACTACATGTGCGCCAGCTGCGGCGGGTACGACGTGTTCCGCTCCACGAAGGTATGGGGCGATCAGGTGCTGGCCACCGATGACCGGCTGGACTTCACCCTGTTCACCGTCGCCAACTTCGCGACCGTACAGAAGTTCGGCTACCTGGAGTTCGACCTGCGCCGCCCGGCCGCGGGCGAGGAGCTCTACGTCCCGCAGAACCCCGGTGGTGATCCCACCGTCATCGCGATGGGCGCCGGCCATGGTCAGTGCGCGGTCGACAACCCTTCCTATGACGGGTACGACGTAGCGACGGACATTTCGTACTACTGCGATACCGCCGGCGGCTCGTCCGGTTCTCCGGTGCTGTCCATGTCGACGGACAAGGTGCTCGCCCTACACCACTTCGGGGGTTGCCCGAACTCGGGTGTGCGGATCGATCTGATCAACCACGAGATCGCCAGCCTGCTGTAGCCCGGTAGCGTTGGCGCGTGTCGGTGAACGGGAAGCCTCGCTCCGGCAGCTTCGTGAGCGTGCTCCTGGTGGCCGGCTTCGTGGCACTGACCATCGCGCTTGATCGGCACTACCTCATCGGTGTCGATGTGGCGGTCGCGGACTGGTGCGACGCGCATCGCCCACCCGCGCTCTATTGGCTGGCCCGGGTACTCAACTACCTGGGCAACGGCGGGCCGCTGGCCGGGCTGTGCGCGCTGGTCGCGGCGTGGCGCGGGGTACGCGGCCGGACCGTCCGGCCGGTGCTGCTCGTGGTGTTCGCCTTCGTACTCTCGTTCGTCGTGATCATGCCGATCAAGATCTACACGTGGCGGCTGTCGCCGCGGGCCGAGCTGCCGGACGTGCCGAACCCGGTGGAGATGTTCGGCCATCCGGCCGGCCGCTCGTACCCGTCGGGTCATCTGGTGAACGCGATCGTCTGGTACGGCGTACTCGCGATGCTGCTGGCGCCCTGGCTGACCGCGGTCACCCGGCGGATCCTGCGGGTGGTACCGCCGGTGGTGCTCACCGTCACCACCGTGTACCTCAGCTTCCACTGGCTCACGGACACGGTGGCCGGGCTGATGCTCGGGCTCGTGCTCTATCGGATCATCGCGAGCGTGCCGTGGGACGACCTGCCGCTGGGCCGCCGGCTGGCAAAGGCCGGCTGGGACCGCCCGTTCCTGAGCTAGCGCGCGGCACGCCGCCTCCGGCCCCCGCGCAGGGCCCATTTGACAAATCTGTTTGTCAAATGAGAGGGTACCCAGCGTGCCAGACGATGTAGTGACCACCGGGCCGCGCGCGGGCCTGTCCCCGCTGCGGCGCCAGCTGCTCGGGTGCCTTGGCGAGCCGGCCTCCGCCAGTGATCTGGCCCGGCGGCTGGATCTACCGCGGCAGAAGGTCAACTACCACCTGCGCGAGCTGGAACGGCTCGGCGTGATCGAGTTCGTTGACGAGCGCCGGCGCCGCGGGTTCGTGGAGCGGCGGTTGCGGGCGGTGCAGGCGGACCGCCTCTCCAGTGCGTACCTGCTGTCGACCGCGCTGGCCCTGGCCGGCGACGTCGGTGCGCTGCGCGACCGGGCGGCCGCCGCGGACCGGCGGCTGGCCACGTTCACGTTCGAGGTCGATGTCGCCTTCGCCACGCCGGCCGCGCTGCGCGAGTTCGCCGAGCGGTTGCCCGAGGCGCTCGGCCAGCTGGCCGCTGAGTATCACCAACCCGCCGTACCGCGAGCCCGGTGCTACCGGTTCGTGGTCGGCGGCCACCCAAGCACGACGAAATCGGAGCCGGAGGATCAGCGCGATGACGGATAACGCCGAACAGACCCGTAGCCACGCACACGAGATCGAGGTCGATGTGCCGCCGGAGGTGGTCTGGCGGGCCATCACCGAGGCGAGCGAGCTGACCCGGTGGTATGTAGCTGATGCCACCGTGCAGCCGGGCGAGGGCGGCTCATTCCAGCTGTCCTGGGGCAGCGGGGAGACCGCACAGAGCCGGGTCGACGTGTGGGACGAGCGCCGCCGCCTCCGGCTCATCGAGAAGTCCGAAGTGGACAGTGGGCCGATCGTGGAGGAGTGGACGATCGACGTGCGTGGCGGGCACACCGTCCTGCGGATCGTCCACTCAGGAATCCCGGCCACCGCCGACTGGGATGACTTCTACCACAGCACGGATCACGGGTGGGAGATGTTCCTGTGCACGCTCCGGCACTACCTGCACCGGCACTTGGGCCGGTCCCGCCGTACCCTGGTCGCGTCGATCGACGTCGCTCGGTCCGACGACACCTGGCGCCGGCTGCTCGACGCCGTGGAGATCGCGGGGCCGGACCGGTACGCGGCGGGTGAACTGCTCGCCGGCCAGGTGCTGCTCCGGATGCCCGATAGGGTCCTGGTACTCACCATCGACCGGCTCGACGACGCCGTACTGTCCATCGCGCTGGAGCCGACCGCCAAGGGCACAACGGTGTGGGCGCAACTGTCCGCGTACGGGCCGGCCACGGAGCGGCTCGACGAAGTCGAAGCGCCGTGGCGGGCCTGGCTCGACAAGGTCGTGTGCTAAGCCAGCAGCCGGGTGAAGTGCGCCACCGTCGCGGCCATCGCCTCGCGGGCCGGGATCAGGTACTTGCGCGGGTCGACCGTCCGGCCGTCCCGCGCAAGGAAGTCGCGCACCGCCGCGGTGAAGGCGACATTCAGCGCCGTACCAATGTTTATCTTCGTCAGGCCGCCGGCCACCGCCCGCCTCAGCTCCTCATCGGGTACGCCGGAAGAGCCGTGCAACACCAGCGGCACGCCCAACGCCGCGCGCAGCCGGCCGATCAGCTCGTGGTCGAGGGCGGCTGCGCGGATCGTCATCGCGTGCGACGAGCCGACCGCGACGGCGAGCGCGTCCACGCCGGTCTCGTCCACATAGGACGCAGCGGTCGCCGGGTCGGTACGGGCCTGCGGCGCGTGCGGGTCCAGCGGCGGCTCGCCCTCCTTGCCGCCCACGGTGCCGAGTTCGGCCTCCACCCAGAGCCCGTGAAGGTGGCCGAACCCGACGGCATCCCGGGTGGCCGTCACATTGTCCAGATAGGACAGTCGAGAGGCGTCCACCATCACCGAGCCGAACCCGTGCCCGGGTGCCTCGTGCAGCAGCGCGGGGGAGATCACGTGGTCCAGGTGCAGCGCGACGTCCACCGACGCGGCGCGGGCTACAGCGGCGGTCGCGGCGGCGATCGGCCCGAGCCGCCCGCGGTGGAACCGTACGGCGTTCTCGCTGATCTGCAGGATCACCGGGCGCCCGGTGGCCTCCGCACCGGTGACGATCGCCTCGGCGTGCTCCAGCGTCACGACGTTGAACGCGCAGACCGCCCCGGTCGCGGCCGCGAGGATGTCGCCGGTGGGTATGAGCGCCATCAACCCTCCTGCACCGGGCAGACGGTGACCGCCTGGCGCAGCCGGCGCCACCGCGAGATCGAGACGGCGCCGGCGACCGGTGCGGCAACCGCGGAGCCGGCCAGCGCAACGGCGTCGACGAGCCGGTCCGGCCACGGCTGGCGGTGCGCCAAACCGCGGGCGAGCGCGGCCACGCAGGCGTCGCCGGCCCCGGTCGGGTTGCCGTCCAGCGGGTGCGGCAGCGAGGCCCGCCAGTCACCGTCCACTGTGGCCGCCACCAACCCGGCACCGCCCAGTGACGCGACCGCTTCGCGGGCGCCGAGCGCACGGACCTCGCGGGCCGCGGTGGGTACCGGTACCGGCCGGCCGAGCAGCCCGGCCAGCTCCGCGGCGTTCGGCTTGACGAGATCGGGTCCGGCGGCCACGCCCAGGCGCAGCGGATCGCCGTCCGCGTCCAGTACCACGGGTACGCCGGCGGCCCGGGCCAACCCGATCAACACGGCGTACGCGTCCGCGGGAATCCCGTCCGGCAGTGAACCGGCGAGCACCACAACGTGGGCGACGCCGAGCAGCCCGGTGAACCTGCGCCGGAACGCCGTCCACTCCGCGGCGGGTACGGCCGGACCGGGTTCCCAGAAGCCGGTGGCCCCGGCGCCGTCCGCCACGACCACGGTCCGCCTCGACTCGCCCGCGATCGGGGCGAACGCCTCGGGTACGCCGTCGGCGGCGAGCAGCTCGCGGATCCGTTCGCCGGTGCGGCCGCCGGCCAGACCGGTGGCGATGACCGGCTCGCCGAGTGCGTGCAGTACCCGGGCCACGTTCACGCCCTTGCCGCCGGCCCGCTCCGCCACATCGCTGACCCGGTGCGTGCCGCCCGGCGACAGCGCGGGTACCCGGTAGGTCAGATCCAGCGCCGCGTTCAGCGTGACGGTGAGGATCACCGGGGTACCCAGGACCCGGCCCGGAGTACCCGCCGGACGGCCAGCTCGCTGTCCAGCACGAGCAGGTCCGCCCGCAGGCCGGGGGCGATCGCACCGACCGCGCCGGCCAGCCCGATCGCCCGCGCCGGCGTGGTTGACGCCATGACGGCCGCGTCCACAACGGACAGTCCAGCGTGGACGGTGTGGCGGAACGCGGCGTCCATGGTCAGGGTGCTGCCGGCGATCGGGCCGGGTGAGCCGTCGGCGGTGGCCAGCCGGACCGCCTTGCCGGTCACCACGACCGCCTGCCCGCCCAGCTCGTAACGGCCCTCGGCGATGCCGGCGGCGTCGATCGCGTCGGTGATGAGCGCGGCACGCGCCGCCCCGGTCACCGTGGCGGCAAAGGCCAGCGTGCCGTCGTGCAGGTGGATCCCGTCGGCCACCAGCTCGCACACCACGCCGGGCGCGGCGAGCAGCGCGAAGACCGGGCCGGGCTCGCGGTGGTGTGGCGGGCGCATCGCGTTGAACACGTGGGTACCCACGCTCGCCCCGGCCGCGACGGCGGCCAGCGTCTGCTCGTACGTGGCGTCGGTGT
>DASRRF010000040.1:0-6595 GCA_035695905.1 Micromonosporaceae bacterium
TACACGGAGCTCGGGCTCGCCACCGCGGTCGCCCAGGTACAGCACAACCGCGGGTTCGTGGCCGCGCAGGCCGGAGACGTCGCCGCCGCGCTGGCCTGGTACGACCGCGCGGAGCGGTACTTTCGCCGGGACGGTTCGCCCGCGGTGGCCCTGATCGACCGGGCCGAACTGCTGCTCGCGACGCGGCTGCTACCGGAGGCGCGGGCCGCGGCCACCGCTGCCGTTGCGGCGTGCGCGAACGGGCGGCTCGGTTCGCAGCTGGCTCAGGCCCGGCTGTTGCTGGCCCGGGTTGAGCTGGTTGCCGGCCAGGCCGGTGACGCGCTGCGCGCCGCGCGAGCCGCCCGGCACGCGTTCGTCCGGCAGGGCCGGCAGAATTGGGCGGCGCTCGGCCGCTACGTCGAGGTCCTCGCGCTGACCGCGTTGGGCCGGTCGGATCGGCGTACGCTGCGCGCCGTTCGCCAGGCGGCGTCGGCCCTTGAGGCGACCGGCTGGCTCGTTCCGGCGTGGGACGCGTGGCTGGACGCCGCACAGCTGGCCATCCGGTTGGGCGACATCGCCGGGGCACGCGCCGATCTCGAACGCTCGGCGAGGGCGCGGCGGCGCGGTCCGGCCCGGGTACGCTCGCGCGCCTGGCACGTGCGTGCCCTGGTGTTGTTGCGGATGGGTGATCGCGGCGGGGCCACCCGGGCCGCGTCGGCCGGGCTTCGGGAGTTCGAGGCGCACTTGCTCAGCCTCGGCGCGACCGAACTGCGTGTCCGCGGCGCGGCCGAAGCCACCGAGCTCGGCGCGCTTCGGCTGCGGCTTGCGTTGGCGCAGCGGACCCCGAGGCAGGCGTTGATCTGGGCGCAACGGTGCCGGGCCGGCGCGATCCGGACCGCACCGATCCGATCGCCCACGGATCCGGCCACCATGGCGGAGCTGGTCGAGCTGCGCCGGATCAATGCCGAACTGTCCGCGGCACCGGCCGATCCCGGCCGCGCGCTCCGGCTGCTGCGCCGGCAGTCGACGCTCGAAGACTCGGTACGCCGGCGGGCCTGGCAAACTCCCGCCGGCGTACGCCGGCCGTCGGCGGTTGCGCTGTCCGAGATCGCGTCGGCACTGGGGGATCGGGTACTCGTCGAGATGCTGCAGTTGGATGGCCAGCTGCACGCGCTGGTACTGACCGGCGGACGGGCACGCCACCGGGTGCTCGGCGATCCCGCGGTGGTGCACGCCGAGCTTGACGCCCTGCGATTCGCGCAGCGACGCTTGGTCGGGTACCCGACAGTCACGCCGGCGTCGGCGGCCGCGGCCACTGCCGGCCTGGCGTACGCGGCACGCGCACTGGATGAGCTGCTGTTCGCCCCGCTGGCCGACCTGCTGGGGGTACGGCCGTTGGTGCTCGCGCCGACCGGCGCGCTGCACGCCGTGCCCTGGTCGATGCTGCCCACCTGCCGCGGCCGGGCAACGAGCGTCGTCCCGTCGGCCACCGTGTGGTACTCCGCGGTACGCGCGGCAGCCGCCGGCCCGGTGGTGCTGGTCGCGGCGCCGGCACCGCGGCACGCGGTCGATGAGGTGCACGCGCTGGCCCGCGTCCTGCCCACGGCCACCGTGCTGGCCGGAGCCCGGGCCCGGTGCGCCGATGTGCTGGCCGCGCTGGACGGCGCCGGGATCGGACACATCGCGTGCCACGGCACGTTCCGTACCGACAACCCGCTCTTCTCCGGCCTGCACCTGGCGGACGGTTCGTTGAGCGTGTACGACCTGGCCGGGTTGCGCCGCCCACCGGCGTTGCTCGTACTGTCCACATGCGATGGTGGGCTGTCCACTGTGCACCCCGGCGATGGCCTGCTCGGGTTGTCCGCATCGGTGCTCGGCATGGGTACCCGCACCGTTGTGGCCAGCGTCGGTCCGGTCGACGACGCCGGTACCACGGCGTTGATGGTCGACTTCCACCGGCGGGTGAGCGCCGGCGCCGCACCCGCGGCGGCGCTCGCGGCCGCGCAAGCCTCCGCGACCGGGCGGTTCGCCAGTACGCACGCCTTTGTCTGTCTGGGCGCCGGCTGAGCCGATGTATCAGATCGGGGGGTACCCGCCTCTGTCCCGTAGTCGATCCGACTCAGGAAGGGTGCGATGGCCTCCCCGCAGCGACAGCCGGCGCAGGGTCAGCTCGCCGCGGCGCTTGACGCGCTGCGTGCGTGGCTGGCCGCCGCGGTCGGCGAGGATGTGCGGGTCTCGGTTGCGTCGCCGTCCGCGGGCGACGACAGCGGGCTGACCGTCTGGCCACTGGCCCTGCTGGCCGATCAGGAGATCCGCGGTGGCTACGGCCGCGAGCCGCTGCGGCTGCGGGCGCGGTACCTGGTCGCCGCGGATGGTCCGGCGCAGGCCGCCGCGGGCCTGCTCGACCTGGTGTTACAGGCGGCGGCCCGGGACGACGCGTACCACGTGGTCTTCGAACCGGTGCCCGCCGAGGTCTGGCTCGCCGCGTCGATGGCGCCACGCGCCGCGCTGCAGTTCGACGTGCCGATCCAGGTGCACCGGGTGACTCCGGACGCACCCCGGGTACGGGCACCGATCCAGGTGGACATGGCCCCGCTACGTGCTCTGCAGGGCAGTGTGCTCGGTCCGGGCGGGGTACCGCTCGCCGACATCTCGGTGACCGTCGAGGGCGGCCCGGCCGCCACGCGTACCGATGACAAAGGCAATTTCGTGCTTGCCGGGGTACCCGCGACGGCTACCACATTGGTGTTGTCCGGCAAGGGTTTGCGCCTACGCGCGGAGGTACCGGAGGCGCCCGGAGAACCGGTCGTCATCAACTGCGACGTCTAGGAGGTTTGGTCCATGCCCTTCTATGCCTCTCCGGGCATCTATGTCGAGGAGGTGTCCAGCGGTGCCCGTCCGATCGGAGCGGTCGGTACGAGCACCGCGGGCCTCGTCGGCACGGCACCGGATCCGTCGGCCCGACCCAACGAGGCGGTGGCGGTCAACAGCTGGTCGGAGTTCCTGCGCATCTTCGCGTCCACCGAGAACGCGCCGAGCACCGTGCTGTCCCGCGCCGTGTACGGCTTCTTCGACAACGGTGGCGGACGTTGCTTCGTGGTGAACATCGCGCCGGGAGAGCCGGTCGGTGGCGCTGGACGCCGCCGTACCGGGCTGGCCGCGTTGGAGGCCGTTGACGAGGTCGCGATCGTGACCGCGCCCGGGTACGCCGACGCGTTGTCGTACGAGGCGCTGCTGGCCCACTGCGAGCGGCTCACCGACCGGGTCGCCATCCTCGACCCGCCGGCGGACATCCCCGACATCGATGCGCTGACCCGGGTAGCGACGGTGGGCAAGCCGACCCGGCCGGCGTCCCCGCCCTCCTCGTCGGCCTCCCCGGCCTCGTCCCCCGGGTCCGGGGGTTCGCCGCCGCCGTCCGCTTCGTCGTCCGCTTCGTCGTCCGCTTCGTCGTCCGCGGAGCCGGGCGAGGCGCCCGGGCTCCGGCCGCGCCAGTCCGACTACGGCTCGTTCTACGTACCCTGGCTGGTTGTCCGGGATCCGCTGACCGGTGAGGTGGTCGCGACTCCACCGAGCGGTCACATCGCTGGCGTCTGGGCGCGTACGGACACCACGCGCGGCGTACACAAGGCACCGGCCAACGAACCGGTACGCGGCGTCGTCGACCTCACCTACCGGGTCACCCGCTCCGAGCAGGAGGTGCTGAACCCGGCCGGGGTGAACTGCATCCGCTACTTCCCCGCGGAGGGGATCCGGGTGTGGGGCGCCCGTACCCTGGCCGCCGAAGCGAGCGAGTGGCGCTACCTCAACGTGCGCCGGCTGTTCAGCATGCTCAAGGAGTCCATTGCGGACGGTACCCGGTGGGTTGTCTTCGAACCCAACGACTCCTTGCTATGGCGGTCGATCCGCCGCGACATCGGGGCGTTCCTGACCCGGGTGTGGCGCGACGGCGCGCTGATGGGGCGTACTCCGCAAGAGGCGTTTTTCGTCAAGTGCGACGAGGAGACCAACCCGCCGGAGGTACGCGATGCCGGCCAGGTCGTCGCGGAGATCGGCGTCGCGCCGGTGAAGCCGGCCGAGTTCGTCGTGTTCAAGCTCAGCCAGTCGTCGATCGGCGCTGGCGCCGAAGCTCTGGGAGGCTGACATGCCCGAGGTCACCGCCACCCCGGCGGCGCAGCCCGGCAACTGGGTGGACCCGTACCGCGCGTACAACTTCAAGCTGCTCATCAACGGTGTCACCGAGGGGCACTTCACCGAGGTGGCGGGTCTCGGCGTACAGGTCGAGCGGATCTCGTACCGGGAGGCCGGCAACAACGCGATCGTTCGCGCGATCCCCGGCCGGGTCACCTACGCCGCGGTCACCTTGCGGTACGGGTTGACGGCGTCCACCGAGCTGTGGGACTGGCTCATGACGGCCGTCGAGGGTCGGGTCAGCCGGCGCAACGTCTCGGTCGTGATGCTGGACTCGTCCGGTGTCGCCGAGGTGCTGCGGTGGAACCTGATCAACGCCTGGCCGCAGGAGTGGTATGGCGCCCCGCTCGACGCGATGAGCCGGGAGCTGGCCATCGACACGCTGATCCTGGCGCACGAGGGTCTGCAGCGGGAGACCGGCAGTGGCAGCTCGGCGGCATGAGCTTCTGGTCCGGGTACTGCTGGCGTTCGCGACCTGGGCGGTGTGCCTGGCGGACCGGCTGGCGGGCGGCGGCTCTCCGGTAGACGCATCCCCGGATGCGTCTCCGGATTCTGCGCCGGGCGTTGCTTCTCGGGCTGACCGTCTTCCGCGCGACCGGCCGTCCCGGATGATCGGAGTTCCGGACGCCGGTGCGGTGCGCCCGGACCGTGGCTCGGTTGCCGCCGCGGACCCGCCTCGATGGGCGGGTCTTGATCGGGGCTGGCTGGCTGCCGTCACGGCCGGTGCCGCCCGCGGCCAGCGTTCGGCTCCGGTGCGGGATGGGCGTTCCTACCCGGCTTTGCTCCAGCCGGATGCTCCGCCAGCCTGGCCGGCCCGCGCGGTCTCTCCGCCGGTCAGCTCGCTTTCCGCGCCGACCCGGTCGGTCTCTGCGCCGGCCGACCCGGTCCTGCCGCTGGTCCGTCCGGCCGTCCCACCCACCCGTATGGTTCTCCCGCCGGTCCGCCCGCCCGTCCTTTCGCCGGCCCGGCTCGCTTCGCCGCGGGTGTGGCTCGACGCACGCCGGACCTCGGCCGATCGGAACGCGCCACACCACAAGGCCGCGCCCGGTGTGGTCGCCCGTGCCACGCCCGCCCCGGATGATCCTCCCTTGTGGACGACGACTGGTCGGCGCACCGATCGTCCAGCCGCACCGCACGTCCGGCGCCCGGAGCAGCAATCACCGGCACCGCGACCACCGGCACCGCCTGACGCGGACCGCTGGCCGTCACTGCCGGTCGAAGCTCCATCATGGACCGTCGAGAAGGCGGGCGCGCCGGATCCGTATGCGATGCGGCTCCGCGCCGAACATGAGGGCACGCCATGGAACGGGTAGCCTTCATCGTCGACGCCACCGGGGAGCGCATCGACTGCCTGCTCAACCCCGAGACGTTCGAGGTCAAGCGGCTGGCCGGGGTACGCACCCGGGGTAGCGCCGGTGGGCAGCTCGTCGGGTCCGGTCTCGCGGACGATCCACTGCTGTTCACCGGCGGCGGCCGCACCGAGGTCGTATTCGACGTGGTGTTCGATGTGGAGCTGGTCGAGTCCCGGGCCGGGCCGCAGGACGTACGGGCACTGACCAGGCCGCTGTGGCTGCTGTCGGAGAACTCCGTACAGGAGCGGGGATCCGTGCGCCCGCCGCTGGTGCGACTGGTCTGGGGCAAGACCTGGAACCTGCCCGGTGTGATCGTGGCGGTCGCGGAGCGGTTCGACGCTTTCGGTCCCACGGGTATCCCGGGCCGCTCGTGGCTGCGGCTGAAGCTGTTGCGGGTAGCGGAGTCGGCCTCGTCCGCGCAGGAGTCCTTCGACGCCGAGCTGGCCGCCGCGGCGGGCGCCCGGCCGGTGCCCAGATCCAGCGGCGCGGTACAGGCGGTGGGCGACGGTGCCACCGAACCCGGGTTCTCCGGGGTGCGCTTCGACCTGCTCGCCACCGACGCGATCGGCAACCCGATGCGCTGGCGGCTGCTCGCTGAGCACAACCGCATCGCGAACCCGCTGGACGTGCCGGCCGGCAGCGTGCTTTCCGTCCCGCCGCTGGGCGGTACGCCGTGACCGCATCCGTTGGCGCACTTGCCGTACCGGCGCTCGAACTGGCCGTGGACGGGCTGCCGGATGCCGCCCAGGTCCTCGCGGCGCGGGTGGCCAGCCGGTTCGGCACACCGGACCAGTGCGAGGTGGTCATCGCCGGCGCCATCGGGTGGCCCGCCATCCCGTTCGGCGCGGCGCTCACGCTGCGGGTCATCGGCGAGGACGCCGCACTCTTCACCGGCGAAGTGACCTGCGTACAGATGGAGTTCACCCCGGCTGGCGCGGTGAGCGCACGGATCCGCGGGTACGACGTACTGCACCGGCTGCGCAAGCGGCAGACCCTGCGGGTCTTCGAGGCGGTGACCGTGGCCGACGTCGCCGAGGTGCTCGCCGGCGACCTGGGTCTGGACGTGGCCGTCGACG
>DASRRF010000041.1:0-7610 GCA_035695905.1 Micromonosporaceae bacterium
GCCGGGTCGATCTCCCGCGGATGGCCGTTGCGGCACCGTCGCGCCCGCTCCCGCGCACGACAGTTGTCAGCGTGACTGACCTGCCGCAGGTGCGCCGGCTCGATGCAGTCCTTGACGCCGCAGGTGTGGCCGACCTCCAGGTGCGGATCCACCGGGCCGACGAACACGGCGTACGCCGCGATGTGTGCCCACGCGCGTCCGGCGACCTTCTGGTGGACCGCGCGCTGTACACCGTACCCGCGCACGATCAGACAGCCCTGCGGCGTCCGGGTTGCGCGTGCCAGCAGGTGCTCCCGCAACGACTCGACCGTGAAGTGCCGGGCGAGGCCGCGCACGTTCGGGATCACGCCGATCAGCGTAGTGCCGGCATGACACTGGGCGTGTTGAGCCGACCGCGCGCGCCCCGGACCTAAGGTGGCGCAGGGTGCGTCGCGCGGGGGGATTACGGGGATGCCACGTCGGTCGAGGCTGGCCGGGTCGATCACGGTCGGTATGTTCGGCGTTGCGTTCGGGCTGGCTGTTACCGCTGACGGCCCGGCGATCGCGGCGCAGGCCAGCCCGGAGGCGTACGGGGTGCGCGTCGCGGTCGGCGCCGCGGATGTCGGGCCGGTCCCGTACGCCAGCGGCAACGGCGACGCCTCGCTGCCCACCCTGGCGATCACGCCGTACGGGTCGGCCGGCGCGCTGCATGCGATCACCCAGAACCACCCGGCCAGCCGGACCACGCTGGCGCAGGCCAACGTCGCCAGCCTGACGCTGACCCTGCCCGGGCCGGTGCGGATCGACGCCAGCTCGGCGACCTGCGGACCGAGCAGCCCGGCCAGCCCGACACCGCCCGCCAGCCGGACGCCATCGGCTGAGCCGTCCACGCAGCCGGCCGCCAGCCCAACAAGCGGGCCAACGACGGAGCCAACCACTGAGCCAACCACTGAGCCGACCGCCGGCCCGACGACCGGGACGCCGGCGCCCAGCGCCACCGCAGCGCCCGTCCCGCTGCCGCTGACCGGTACCCCGCTGACGGCGTGGCTGTTCGGTGGCGTCCTGACCATCGTGTCCGGTTTCGTGCTGGTGGCCTTCGCCCGGCGGTCGCGGGTGTGATCTGGCGTACTGTTCGCCCTGCGGGGTGGGTACACCGGGCGATTCGTTCGTACGCTTCGCGGGTCTGAAGTCTGTTCAGCGTGGGGTGGGGGAGATGGGTCGCGAACTCGGCCGACTTGTCGGTGGACGGTGGAGCAAGTGGGTCGTTCTGGGGCTCTGGCTGGTGGTGGCCATCGTGGCCGGGCCGCTGGCGCAGAAGCTGACCGGCGTGGAGAAGAACGACAACTCGGCGTGGTTGCCGGGCAGCGCCGAGTCAACCCAGGTGGTTGAGCTGCAGCGCAAGTTCCAGACCGCGGATGTCGCGCCGGCGGTTATCGTGTACGAGCGCGAGGCCGGGATCACCCAGGCCGACAAGGACAAGGCGGCCGCCGACGCCAAGGCGATCGCCGACATCGACGGCGTCAACAGCGACGTGATCGGTCCGCTGCCGGCTCAGGACGGCAAGGCGCTGCAGATTGTCGTACCGATAACCGCGACCGGCAGTGACGGCTGGCAGAAGATCGCCAAGGCGGTCGACAGCGCCCGCGACATCACGGGTACCGGCAGCGCCGGGCTCAGCGTGCACATCACCGGTCCCGGCGGCATCGCCGCGGACTCGGCCGAGGCGTTCAAGGGCATCGACAGTACGCTGCTGTTCGCCACGCTCGGCGTGGTCATCGTGATCCTGCTGCTCACGTACCGCAGCCCGATCCTGTGGTTGCTGCCGGTGCTGTCCGCCGGCATCGCGCTGACCAGCGCCCAGGCCGTCATCTACCTGCTCGCCAAGCACAGCGGCCTGACCGTCAACGCGCAGAGCGCGGGGATCCTGACCGTACTGGTGTTCGGCGCGGGTACCGACTACGCGCTGCTGCTCGTGGCCCGGTACCGGGAGGAACTGCGCCGGCACCGGGACCGGCACGACGCGATGAAGGCGGCACTACACCGCGCCGGTCCGGCGATCGTGGCCAGCGCGGCCACCGTCTCCATCGGCATGCTGTGCCTGGCGTTCGCGGACATGAACTCCACCAAGGGCCTCGGTCCGGTGGCCGCGATCGGCGTCGCGGTCGGGCTGCTCGCGATGATCACCCTGCTGCCGGCCCTGCTGGTGATCTGCGGCCGGTGGCTGTTCTGGCCGACCAAGCCGGCGTACGGGTCGGCCGAGCCGACCGCGACCGGCCTCTGGGCCCGCCTGGGCGCCCGGGTAGCCCGCCGCCCGCGTACGGTCTGGGTGGCCACCACGATCGTGCTCGCCGCACTGGCCGCCGGTCTGTTCACCCTGAAGGCCGAGGGCCTGAGCACCGAGCAGTCGTTCGTCAACAAGCCCGACTCGGTCGTTGGCCAGCAGGTGCTCAGCAAGCACTTCAGCGCCGGGCAGGGAACCCCGGTCGTGGTCATCGGCAAGGCGCAGGCGGCCAGCCAGCTCCAGCAAGCCTTCTCGGGTACCCAGGGAATCGTCGAGGTTACCCAGCCGGTGGTCCGCGACGACCTGGTGATGTTCGAGGGCACGCTGACCGACCAGCCGGACAGCAACGCCGCCCAGGCCACCATCGACCGGGTTCGCGACGCCGTACACGGGGTGAATGGTGCCGAGGCGAAGGTCGGCGGGATGACCGCGGTCCAACTGGACATCCACCGCGCCTCCGCGCATGACAACAAGCTGATCATCCCGCTCGTGCTGCTGGTAGTGCTGCTGATCCTGGGTCTGCTGCTGCGCTCGATCGTCGCGCCGGTGATCCTGATCGCTACCGTCGTGCTGTCCTTCGGGGCCGCGTTGGGCATCAGCGCGCTGGTGTTCAAGTACCTGTTCGGCTTCGACGGCGCGGATACCTCGTTCCCGCTGTTCGTCTTCGTGTTCCTGGTCGCGCTCGGGATCGATTACAACATCTTCCTGATGACCCGGGTACGGGAGGAGGCGCAGCGGTACGGCACCCGCCGCGGTGCGTTGATCGGGCTGGCCGCCACCGGTGGCGTGATCACCTCCGCCGGTCTGGTACTGGCCGGTACGTTCGCGGCGCTGGCCAGCCTGCCGCTGGTCTTCATGGCCGAGCTCGGCTTCGCGGTCGCGCTGGGCGTCCTGCTGGATACCCTCGTGGTCCGCTCGGTGCTGGTCACCGCGCTGAACCTGGACATCGGCCGGTGGATGTGGTGGCCCAGCAAGCTGGCGAACAAGCAGGACGTACCCGAGGCCGAACTGGCCAAGGAGACCGTCTCGGTGCGTTGATGCGGGTGCGGGGGCGCCGCCGGGCTTAGCATCCGGCCATGGCGTCCCCGCAGCTCCCGGCGCCGCTGCCGGCCGGTGTGCAGGTGGCCGACCTCGGTGCGCTCACCGTCGCGTGGCTGGCCAACCGGCGGCTGTCCCCGCACACCCGGACCGCGTACCAGCGGGATGTGTCCGAGTGGCTGGCCTGGTGCGCGGGGCGGCACAGCGACCCGCTGCGGGTGACGTTCCTGCACGTCAACGAGTACGGCCGCGCGCTGGAGTCCACTGTGGACGGCCGTACCGGCAAGCCGCTGAGCCCGGCCACGGTGGCCCGCAAACTCTCCGCGGTGTCCAGCTGGTACGGCTTCCTGGCCAAGCTGCGCGCGGTGGATGCGAACCCGGTGGCCGGCGCGGACCGGCCGCGGGTCGCCCGGGACCATTCGGCCACCGTAGGGCTGACCGCGCAGGAGGTCGACGCGCTGCTCGCCGCGGCCGAACGAGCCGTAGCCAAACAGACCGTGGCCAAACAGACCGTGGCCAAACAGACCGTGCCCGAGCAAGCCGAGGCCGGGCAAGCCGAGGCCGGGCAGGCGAGCCCGACCGCGGTACGCAACCGCGCCGTCATCGCCGTGCTCGCCGACCTCGGGCTGCGGGTCGGCGAGGCGGTCGGCCTCGACGTCGCCGACCTCGGCCACGAACGCGGGCACCGCAGCGTACGGTTCACCGGCAAGGGTGGCCGGGCCCGGCGGCGGGCGCTGGCTCCGGGTACCGCCGCGGCGCTGGACGAGTACCTGGTCGTACGCGGGTCGCAGCCGGGGCCGCTGTTCCTCACCGCGACCGGTGCCCGGCTGGACCGGCACGCGGTGTTCCGGCTGATCCGCCGGCTGGCCGCGGATGCCGGGATCGCGTCGTGGGCGAAGCTGTCGCCGCACTCGCTGCGGCACGCGTTCGCCACTACCGCGCGGGCCGAGGGGGTGGCGCTGGAGGACGTGCAGGACGCGATGGGGCATGCGGATCCGCGTACCACCCGGCGCTACGACCGGGACCGGCACAACCTGGACCGGGACCCGTCATACACGATCTGGGCGGCCCGCGCCCGGCGCCGCGGCTAACCCGCCACCGCGGCTGAGCCCGCCACCGCGGCTGAGCCCGCCACCGAGGCCAAGAGCCCGCGGCTAAGCCGGCGCCGCGCCCTCGGAAACAGCGCCTCCCGAAACCGTGCTCTCCGACACGGTGACCAGGCCGAGCCCGTACGCGACCGCGAGCGCCGCCGCCCGGTTGCGTACCCCCAACTTGCGGTAGAGCCGCGACTGAAGGTTCTCCACGGTCTTCGTGGCGATGCCCAGCGACCGGGCGGTCTGCCGGACGGTCTCGCCCAGCGCCGCCGAGCGCAGGATGTCCCGCTCCCGCCCGCTGAGCTCCGGCGGGCTCCACGGCCCGTCGCCCCACGGGCTGCCCCGGAACCCGCCCCCGCCGTCCGAGGCGGGCGCCCGCCGGCTGGCCGCGTCGGACACGACGTACCCGCTGGCGACGACCGCGACCACCGCGGCGATGTCACGTTCGACGTGCTCGGCGGCGACGACCGCCGCGGCCCGGGCCGCGGCCGCCTCGGGGGTCGCGTTCAGGTCCCGGCCCGGTGCCGGTACCAGCACCAGCGGCGCGTCGACCAGTCCGGCGAACCGCCAGTCCAAGGGCGACGGTTCCACCAGGACGGTCACCGACCGGTGCTGGCGCCATTCGCGCAGCCCGGCCCAGGCACCCGGACCCGCGGTGCGTTCGATGGTGAACGCCGCGCTGCCGGCCTTGAGCGCGTCCATCACGGTGTCCACCGCCAGCCCGGGCGGGCCGCACACCGCCACGTGGGTGGCTGGCGCACCGTCGACCGGCCGCGGCTGCCCGGGCGGCCGGCGGTCCAGCACACCCAGCGCGGCGGCCCGGGCCACCGCGCGGGCCTGGCTGGTCGCGTCGAGCTTGGCGTAGATGCGCCGCTTGTGGCTCTCCACCGTGCGCGGGCTGATGTCCAGCAGCGCGGCCATCTCCGCCACGTTGTGCCCGCAGCTCATCAGCACCAGGACCTCGCGCTCCCGGTCGGTCAGCCGGCCGCCGCCGGTCGGGTGGCGTAGCTGCGCGGGTACGTGGCGCAGCGGGAAGAGCAGGGCCGACAACCCGCGGGAGTACGGCACGAGCGAGGTCACCCCGGCGTCGAACGCGGCCGAGAACTGCTCGGGGGACAGCCGCTCGTAGGTAACCAGGATGCGTACGTTCGGGAAGAGCACCGCGAAGCGCCGCAGCGCGTCGACCGCGTCGACGAACCCGGGGTCGAGGTCGACCACGACCGCGTCGGGCGGCCCCAGGGCGCACAGTGCCATCAGGTCGGGCCACTCGACCGTGTGCCCCACCACGACAAACTCTGGCCTGGCGGAGAGGTAGCCAGCGACTGCCTCACCCATCAGGCGTCGGTGCGCGTGTACCGCCACCGATATGCGGAGCCCACTCATCCCCAGTCCCGCCAAACTGGATGTCCCCCGGAAGGAGATCCGGAGTAACCCGAAGGCTACCGACCCGTAACCTCAACGGGCCAGGGGTCCTAGGGGGATTGGCATTGATCCGCCGCGTTCGGCCGACGCCGACCTGCCCGATGGTGCCGCCGGCACAACACTTGGTAGTGCACACCGTCACCGTCGGTACCACGTTCCGTGTCGCCGATGACGACCTGGGCACCCTCCCGGACCACCACGCCGTCCACTACCCGGGCGTTGAGCAATCCGGCCCGCCCGCACCAGCACAACACCTCCACCTGCAGCCGGGCCACCTCGTCGGCGAGCTCGAAGAGCCGCCGGCTGGCCGGAAACAGCTCGGCGCGGAAGTCTGTGGCCAACCCGAACGCGTACACGTCCACATTGGACTCGTCGACCAGGTCGGCCATCTGCTCCACCTGAGCCACCGTGTAGAACGACGCCTCGTCGCAGATCAGGTAGTCGACCCGGCCCGGCGCCCGGGACCGGACCAGCGCGCGCAGGTCCAGGTCGTCGTCGACCTCGATGGCGTCGCGGGACAACCCGATCCGGGTGCTCACCCTGGGCCGCCCGGACCGGTCGATCTTGGTCAGGACCAGGCCCCGGCGGCCCTGCCGGGCGTGGTTGTAGTCGGTCTGCAGGGCCAGCGTGGACTTGCCGCAGTCCATCGGACCCCAGAAGAACTTCAACGCGGCCTGGTGGTTCTCTTTCACGCCAAGGATTACAGCACGTGTGGCGGGGTGTTTCCGGCTGCCTCGATGGCCCGGCGGATCGGCACCGCGAGCAGCGCGACGAACCCGATCGCGAAGAACGCCACCAGCGAGATGATCGCCACCTGGTAGCTGCCGGTGGTCTGGTACGCCAGCCCGAACAGCAGCGGGCCGAGCCAGCTGGTGCCCTTGTCGGAGATCTCGTAGAGGCCGAAGTACTCGCCCTCCTTGCCCTTCGGGATCAGCTGGCTGAACAGCGAGCGGCTCAGCGCCTGGCTGCCGCCCAGCACGATGCCCAGCAGCGCGCCGAGCAACACGAACGGCAGTGCCTTGCCGACCGGCAGCACGTACGCGATGGCCAGCACGACCGTCCACAGCAGCAGGCTGCCCAGCACGGTCTTCCACGCGCCGACCCGCTTGGCCACCGCGCCGAGCAGCAACGCGCCGCCGAAGGCGAGGAACTGCACCATCAGGATCGTCTGGATCTGCACCGACTGGCTCAGCAGCAGGTACTTGTCGGCGTACACCGCGGCCATCGTGATGACCGTCTGGATACCGTCGTTGTAGATCAGGAAGGCGATCAGAAAGAACAACGTCAACGGGTACGCCTTGAGCCCGCGCAGCGTATGCCCGAGCTGGCGGAAGCCGTCGGTGAGCACCGGGCCGCGGGCCACCCCGGCCAGCGGCGGCCGGTTGTGCAGCCGCAGCAACGGCAGCGTGGTGAACGCGGCCCACCACACGCCGGCCGACACGATGCTCCACCGGGCCACCTCGGCCTTGGCGTCGTCGCCGGCGATGATGGTCGCCGCGGCGTTGAACGCCAGCAGCAGCCCGCCGCCGATGTAGCCGATGGCCCAGCCGACGCTGGACACCGCGTCGCGCCGGTCCGGCCCGGACAGCTGCGGCAGGAACGAGTTGTAGACCACGATGCTGGCACCGAACGCCACGTTGGCCAGCAACAGCAGGCCGGCGCCGAGCAGGTAGCGCTCGCCGGTGAGGAACACCAACCCGATGGTGGCCGCCGAACCCAGGTACGCGAACAGCGCGAGCAGCTGCTTCTTGCGCGGCGACCGGTCGGCGATCGCACCGACCACCGGCAGCACCAGC
>DASRRF010000042.1:0-2185 GCA_035695905.1 Micromonosporaceae bacterium
TCGCCTCACCGGTGTCGGCCGGTGGCGCCTCGGCGGCGCCGCCGGCCGCACCGAGCAACCCCGCGTCGTGGCCACCGGTCATCCGCGCCGCGGCCCGGGTCCACTCCCGTAACAGGTCGGCGAGCTCGGCGCGATCGCTCGTGATGACGTCGAACGACACGAAGTGCAGCCGGTCCTGTGCGGGCGTGACGATGCCGGCTTGATGCGTACCGTAGAAGGGCACTGCGGCCGACGCGGCGGCCGGCCCGGCGCGCAGCACCGAGCCGGAGACGCCGACGGCGCTGGCGGCACCGACCGCGCCGAGGCCGGCCAGCGACAGTGCCCGGCGGCGGGACACGGCCGTCATTTCGCCACCACCGCGGCAACGTTGCTGACCGGCTCGGCGAGACCGTTGACGGCGTCGGAGAGCTCCTTCAGCTCGGCGCTGGACAGCTGGTTGTGCAGGCGGTACCCGTCTCCCGCGCGATGCTTGTCGAGCAGCGCCTCCACCGCGAGAAACTTGGCGTCCAATGTGGACACCAGGGACGGTGCGCGGTCCTCGAGCACCGGTCGCAGCGCCGCTATGGCAGCTTTCGAACCCTCGACGTTCGCCGCGATGTCCCACAGGTCGGTGTGCGAGTAGCGGTCCTCCTCGCCGGTGATCTTTCCGGACGCCACCTCGTCGAGCAGTTCCTTGGCGCCGTTCGCAAGCTGCAGCGGGGAGAGCTGCTCGGCGTCCGCCTTCGCCGCGATCTCCTTGATGTCGCTCATCAGGCGGTCCGCGATCGGGCCGGACTTCGTTATGTCACCGGTCGTCCACAGGTCCTTCTCCAGCCGGTGGAACCCGGTGAACTCCATGCCCTCCTCGATGACCTCCTCACGCCCGTCGATCTTCGGATCGAGGTCTCCGAAGATCTCCGCGACCGGTTCGATCCGCTCCCAGTACGTGCGGGCCACCGGGTAGAGCGCCTTTGCCTTGGCCACGTCGCCGGCCTTCACCGCGTTGACGAACTCCTGCGACTTCTCCACCAGTGCGGCGGTCTGGGTCCGGACGAACCGCTGGTAGTTGGCGGTCGCGTCGGCCAGCTTCGCGTCCGCGGTGAGCGGCTTGGCGGAACCGCTCACCGCGAACGCTGCCCTGATCCCCTTGCCGGTCATCCCCGGCTTGCACGCCGTCTCATACCTACCCGCGGGCAGTTCGACGTGTAGCTCGCGGGTGAGCCCGGGCGCGATGTTCTCCACCTCGCCCATCACCCGGTCGCCGGCGGCGAAGATGTAGAACTCGGTGACCTTGGAGCCCTTGTTGGTCACCTTGAACGTGACCGTCCCGGCCGCCGCCTGACCGGCACCTACCTCGCACGCGGTGTCGGTCGCGGTGACCGCGATCGCGCCACCGCCCTCTTTCTTCGCCGCGCAGCCGGCCACCCCGGCGACCCCGACCAGGACGGTGACGGCCGTCGCAACGATCCGGCGCCTCATCGAACGGCCCCGGCCGAGGCGGGCTCCGGGGCGGCCGCCGTTGCCGGCCGCCGGCGCCGCGGTCGCCACAAGAACAGAGCCAGCACGGGTACGCCATAAGCCAGCCAGGCGACCACCTCGAGCACGCTCGGCCGGCCGGTGATGTTGAACATGCCGGACAGCACCGCGCCGTACCACGCGTTGGGATCGAGCACCGCGGTGACGTCGAACGCCGCGGTGTTCTGCCCGGGCAATACCCCGGCCTCCTGGAAGTCGTGTACGGCGTACTTCAGGATGCCCGCGGCGACCAGCACCAGCAGCGCCCCGGTCCAGGTGAAGAAGCGGGTCAGGTTGATCCGTATCGCGCTGATGTACAACAGCCAGCCGATCACCACCGAGCTGGCGATCCCGGCCAGGATGGCCAGCAGCGGGCCGGCATCGGTGGTCGCGCCCTGCACCGCGGAGAAGAACAGGATCGCGGTCTCCAGGCCCTCCCGGGCCACCGCGAGGAACGCCATCACCACGACCGCAAGCGGGCCGAGCGCGAGCGCGCTGTCCAGCTTGGCCCGCAGCTCACCGGCGATGGCCCGGGCGGCCCGGCGCATCCAGAAGATCATCCAGGTGACGAACACCACCGCGGCGACCGACGTGACCGCATCGAACAGCTCCTGCTCCTCGTGGCCGGTGAGCAGTGTGCTGGAGGTGTACGTGAGCAGCGCACCGAAGCCGACCGAGATCGCCACGGCCG
>DASRRF010000043.1:0-2269 GCA_035695905.1 Micromonosporaceae bacterium
CGCGACACTGTGGCTCGGCAGTCTCACCGAGCCGGCGGTTGCCCGGGTAGCTCTCGACGGTGGGTGAGCTCGGGGCGCACCGTGGCGATCTCGCCGCCGACCAGCCGCAGCTCCCTCAACAGAGCCTCGTCGGCGCCGACGAGCAGCAGGCACCGATCCGGGCCGGACAGTGCCCGGCCGGGCCGGCGTAGCGCCCGGGCCAGCGCGGCCGGCTTCGGTACGGTGGCCGCGACCAGGTTCACGATAACCAGGTTGGCGCGGTCGGCGATCGCCATCAGGTTGTCCACAAACCGGTCGATGGCACCACCCGCGAGCACTCCGGCGGGTCGAAGTACGGCGGTGAGCCAGACGTCGCCGTTCCCCGTGGCCGCGACCGGTACCAAGGCGGTCATGATGGACTCCTTCCCCCGAGCCTTGCTAACGGATGTACCCCCTTAGGCTCGTCGACCGGTCTGTAGCCCGCCTGGGTGCAGCCTGGGAGTTAGCTGTGTGCCGCTGCACGCCACCTCAGGACGGCGCGGCTCAGAGCCGGGTACGTTCAAACACCCAGACCGGTCACCACGTACGCCAGGACGGGTTGGCGCCGGCCCTTGACCGCAAGCTCGCCGAGTGGCCGGACCTCGACGGTGGCCCCGATCGCCTGCCGGGTCGCCTCGCCGATCACCACCTGGCCGGGCTCGGCCAGGGTCTGCAGCCGGGCCGCCACGTTGACCGCATCACCCATCGCGTTGAAGCCGCGAAGTGCGTCGCTGCCGATGTTGCCAACCAGGGCCGGGCCGGTGTTCGCGCCGACCCGGAACCGCGGCCAGCCCGGTTGGCCCGCGGCGATCCGCTCGACCGCGGCCTGCATGTCCAGTGCGGCCCGGACCGCGCGCGCGGCGTGGTCGGGTTGCCGGGCCGGCGCGTTGAACAGCGCGAGCAGCGCGTCGCCGACGAACTGGACGATCGTCCCTCCATTGTGGAGGATGCAGGGTACGGCGACGCCGTGGTAGCGGTTGAGCATCCGGACGATCTCCGCCGGGGCAACGCCCTCGGAGAACGTGGTGAACCCGCGCAGGTCGGCGAAGAGCGCGGTCACGTCGACCACGGAGCCGCCGAGCGCCGCCTGGTCCGGATCGGCGAGCAGCGCGGCCGCCACATCCGGCGAGAGGTACTGCCGGAACAGTGTGCCCAGCTCCCGGTAGAGCCGGGCGTTCTCCAGCGCGATGGACAGCTGATGGGCCAGCGCCGCGGCGATCGCCGGGTCGCCGCTCTCGGGCAGGTCCAGTACGCCGGCCAGGTGGCCCTTGACGGTCAGCGGGTACGCCACCCGGCCGTCGCCGGGCGGAGCCGCGTGCCGGCCTCCGAGTCCGATGTGGACATCCCCGAACGCCGCCTGTACCAAGGATTGCGCTTCGCTGAGGAAGTCCTCTTCGGTGAGCCCGACCCGGGCCCGGTCGCCGACCGCGACGAGCGCGGCCAGCCGGCGGGACACGTCGCGCTCGGCGGCCAGCGATGTGCCGGCCCGGTCCAGCACCGCGGCCTGCCCCTCGCTGAGCCCGAACCGCTCGGCCACCCGGCCGCCGGGCTGCCCGCGCTCCAGCGCGGTGACCAGCTCCTCCAGCGCCGCCTCGTACTCCGCCCGGATCGCGCGCTCGGTCTGGGCCAGCGTGATCGCGTCGAAGAGCCCGGCGCTGGTGCCCTCCCGGCGGTACTGCACGTACGCGCTGTACGCCACGTACCCGAACGCGAACGTGAGCAGCACGTGCCATTCCCACCAGGACAGGTGCCACTTGTCGGCCAGCGTCACCGCGACCATCGCCTCGGCGAGTAGCACGGACGCGGTGATGATGCTGAGCAGCACCACACCCGGCCGCTGCCGGTGCTGCCGGTAGTAGCGCAGCGCGGTGGCCAGGTAGAGCGCGACCGCGCCGATCGCGATCGCGACGAGCGGCCCGTGCAGCTCGCGTACCTGCGGCGGCCGGTTCAACGGCGGCAGGTCCAGCAGCGACACCGCGGCCCAGCCGAGCAACACCGCCACCAGGACCGTGCGAAGTGTCGGGGCGGCGCGAACTACGGCGGTCGCACCCACACCGGCCAGCGGCAGGGACGAGGCGAACGTGAACACCGCGGCGATCGCCAGCCCGACCGGTTGGGCGAGGTCGAACCCGACGTTCGGATGAGTCAGCAGTACGCCGGGGGTGGCCAGCGCGTGCAACAGCAGGAATCCTGCCGTACAAAGAAACGCGAGAGAGACGAGCAGCAACCGGGCGTCGGCACGGTGCCCGGC
>DASRRF010000044.1:0-4245 GCA_035695905.1 Micromonosporaceae bacterium
GCATGAACCGGACGGGGTCCACGGCCCCGGCCGGGGTGCGATCGCCGCCCATGTGGGTCTCGTAGTGCAGGTGGGGGTCGGAGCTGTGTCCGCTGGAGCCGACCAGCCCGAGTGGTTGTCCGACGATCACCGGCTGTCCTACGTGGACAAGTGGCGTACGTCGGCAGCTGCACCCTTTGTGGTCGACGGGCGCGACCGCGGTGACTGCGCGGGCCCAGTCGACGGATACCCCGCCGACGAACGCCTCCGCTAGCGATGTGAGAACCCTGGGCAGGCCGCCGTCACCGCGCCGGAGGGTCCCGGTCGCCACCAACCGGCCGGGCAGCTCGGGGAGCGTTTCCTCGATCGCGGACGTCAACATCGGATGTGCCCCGATCTCGTTGAACGCCCGGTGTCCACGAGCGGCCAGCTCCCCGCACCGCGTCGGCGAACCGCACCGGCTGGCGCATGTTCCGGTACCAGTACTCCTCGGCCAGCGTCGCCGCGTCGAGCCACTGGCCCGTGGTGGTGGAGTAGAACGGGATCCGCGGTACCTGCGGGCCGCTGTTCTGACCGCCATCGGGCGGACGCGCGGCCCGCGGTTGCTTGCTCGGCGTACCGGCGTGCCGCTACCGTCGTACGGAGCGTGCTGGGCACGGGTCCGGCGTCGCGTTTCGCGGGGATGCCGCTTCGAGCGCCCGGGGGATCGCGTGTCCATCTTTGCTCACACCGGTGAGGACGTGTCGGTCACGCGCGACCCGATCCGCCTGTTCACCGACCGGTACCAGGCGATCCGCGATATCGCCTCCCGCATCAACATCGATCCGCCCGCCGGCACCATCGTGTTCTTCATCGGCCTGGGCGGCAACGGCAAGACCACCCTGCTGAGGTACCTGCGCGAGTCCTGCTGCTACCGGCTCTCCTCCGAGCAGTGGCGCGAGGTGGCGTTCTACTCGGACGACGTCTTCGCGTCCGCGCTGCAGCAGGCGCCCAGCGCCGAGCCGGTAGCGGTCGCCATGCTGGATTTCGGCATGCGGCCGCACGGCGAGAACCGCCCGCAGGAGGCCATGCCCGCGCTGTTCATGATCAAGCGACAGCTGTCCCGGTACAAGATTCGCACGCCGCGGTTCGATCTCGGGGCGCTGACCTACTACCGGAAGAGCGGGCTGGACGCGTCCGCGCTGCTGCCGCAGCTGTTTCCGGCCACCGAGCTCTCCCTTGCCGTCGACATCGCCGACACCCTGCTCACGCTGCCGGTGCTGCGCACCGGAATGAACCTGTACGAGGCCGTCAACCGGCGGCTCGACGATGTCTTCTCCCGGCGTAAGCTGGAGCGGCGGGTGCCGCGCGAGGTGGCGTTGCGCATCCTCTCCCTGCCCAACGAGCCGGAGCTCGCCGACGAGCTGCCGGGTCTGTTCGCGGCGGATCTCGGCGACGCGCTCGCGCCGCGGGGCGGCCACCACCGCATCGTGTTGATGTTCGACACGTACGAGGCGTTTCTCGGCGAGGCCGTGGAGCCCGGCTCGTACTCGGTGGATCCGGGCGGTCCACTGTGGTTCCGGTCGCTGCTGGGCAACCTGCCGATCGGGGACGGCGTGGTGGCCATCGTCGCCGGGCGTACCCGGCCACGGTGGGCGTCCGCCGCGCGGGCCCGCATCCCGGACCGCTACGTGGACTTCCGGCCGATCGGCCCGCTGGGCGCGGAGTTCGCCGAGACCTACCTCACGTCGGCCGGCATCACCGACCCGCCGCTGCGCGCGGCGCTCATCTCGTACGCGTCGGTCGAGCCCGGCCAGGTCCACCCGTACCTGCTCGGCCTGTGCGCCGACGTGGCACTCGTCGCCATGGCGCGGTCGACCCAGGTGGACCCGGCCGCGCTGTTCGGCGGCGCCGACCTGGTCGACCGCGAGCGCCAACTGGCCGCGCGGCTGCTCTCCTGGGTCAGCCAGGACATAGAGGCCGCGATCATCGCGGTGAGCGCCTGCCGCTCGTTCGATCTGGGCATCTTCGAGTACCTGGGCGCGACGCTGGGCTTCCCGCACCGCCCGGCGGACTTTCGCCGGCTGACCGATTTCTCCTTCGTCACGCCCGCCAGCCGCTCCGCCGACGCACCGCCCGGCGGCGGGCCGTCCGCCGCCGCGCCCGCCCCGTCCGCCGCCGGCGACGGCAGCGGCGGGTACGAGGTGCACCGGATCCTGCGCAACACGTTGGCGCACATCGAACCGGCCGCCACCAGGGCGGCCCACGAAGCCTTGATCGCGTACTATGACCAGCGTTCCGACCAGACCTTGGGACGGGTTGAGGTGATCTACCACCGGAATCAGCTAGATCCCACGGACGGCGTTCAGGCGTGGCTCGCGGCGATGACCTCGGCGCTGGCTCAGGGCCGGTTCGATCTCTGCCGGACGTACATCGCGCTGCTGCCCGACCTGACCGTGGCCACCGAGGAGGAGCGGCACGCCTGCGCGTACGCGTCAGCGCGGGCGGAGCTGGGACTCGGGCGATGGGGCGATGCCGAGCAGCTCCTTGCCGGACTGCCCGCGGGGTCGGCGCACGCGCTGCTGCTGCGGGCCGACCTCGCCTTTCTGCGCGGCCAGTTCCCGCTGGCCGACGACCTGACCCATCGGGCCCTGCGCGCGGCGCCGGCCGGCGACACCCGGTTGCCGTTCCTGTTCCGCGCCGCCGAGCTGTACCTGTTCCTGGGCTTCCACGACCAGTCCCGGGCGATCTGCGCCGACGCGGTGACGCTGGCCGCAGCGGCCGAGGATCCCGTGGTGGCCGGCAACGAGCACTGCCGGTTCCACAACCTGGCGGGCGAGGTGGCGTACTTCGCCGGCGACCTGGACACCGCGAAGGCGGACTTCGCCCGGGCGCACGCCGCGCTGATGTCGCTGCCGGAGCACGACCGCGACCAGGCGCTCGGCGCCGCCCTACAGCAGAACGACGCGCTGGTTGCCATCGTCGAACATCGATGGGGTGACGCCGAGCGGGCGCAGCGGGCGGCGCTGGCGACGCGCCGGGACATCGCCGACGCGCGAGGGATCGCGCACTCGTTGCACGGCCTTGGCGTGGCGCTGAGCGGCGTGGGTGACCACGCCGGGGCGGGGGCCGCGTTCGCTGAGGCCTCGGAGCGGGCCGAGACGCTCGGCGACGATCTCCTGATCGGAAAGATCCTCCGCGCTCGGGGCGAGGCCGCGATCACCGCCGGCCGGTACGCCGAAGCGCGGGAGCTGCTCACCCGCGCGATCGACGAGCTGACCCGGATCGGCATCGACTACGACGTCGTGCACGCCGAACTGACCATGGCGCGGTTGCAGCTCCGGGTCGGGAATGCGTCCGCCGCCGCCGACCTGCACGAGCGTGCCCGGCAGGTCATCGAGCGGCGCAAGTACCTCAGCCTGTACCGGTTCTTCCCTGAGGCGTCCGTGCCCCCGACTGCCGCGGACCCGGCCTGAGCGTGCGCGTATTGGGGATCAACGCCATCTTCCACGATCCGGCGGCGGCGCTGGTCGTCGACGGCACCATCGTTGCGGCCGCCGAAGAGGAACGGTTCACCGGGCGCAAGCACGGCAAGCGTCCGGTGCCGTTCGCGGCCTGGGAACTGCCGGAGCAGGCGGCGCGGTGGTGTCTGCACCACGCCGGCCTGGCGCCGGAACAGCTCGACGCGGTCGCGTACTCGTATGACCACAGCCTGGTCCGGCACGGTCAGGCGGGTCTGGACGAGGGTGGGTGGGAACCGCTGCGCACCATGTACGCCCGGCGCAGCGCGGAGTTTCTCGCCGCCGCGCTGCCCGGCCTCGACCCGTCCGTGGTGACGCCGGTGCCTCATCACGTCGCGCATGCCGCGTCCGCCGGGCTCGCCGCCCGGTTCCGGGACCGGGCCGACGGCACCTGCGCGGTACTCGTCGTCGACGGCCGCGGCGAGGCCACCTCACACCTCGCCGGGGTGTACCGGGACGGCGCGCTGACCGTGCTCGCCGGCCAGGAACTGCCGCATTCGCTCGGGTACTTCTACGAGGAGGCAACAGCCCATCTGGGCTTTCTGCGCTCCAGCGACGAGTACAAGGTGATGGCGCTCGCCTCGTACGGACGGCCGCGTTTCCTGGGCGCGCTGCGCGAGCGCCTGACGGTGCGCGCCGACGGGGGGTTCCACCTAGCACCCGTCGACTGGGCCGCCCTGATCCCGGCGCGGCGGCCCGGCGAACCGATCCGTGACGACCACGCCGACCTGGCCGCGAGCGTGCAGGCGCGGCTGGAGGAGGTGCT
>DASRRF010000045.1:0-2708 GCA_035695905.1 Micromonosporaceae bacterium
CCGCTCTCGACCCGGACGAGTTCGAGGTTGTGCCGATCGGCATCACCCGGGCAGGGCGTTGGGTGCTGGCCAGCGGGGACCCGGCGGCGCTGGCCATCCAGGACCGCCGGCTGCCCGAGATAACCGCCGCCTCGGGTACGGCCGTCGTGCTGCCCGCGGACCCGACCTCGCGCGGCCTCGTGGTGCTGGACGCGGTCGACGGGCCGACCGCACTGTCCGATGTGGACGTTGTGTTCCCGGCGCTGCACGGTGCGTACGGCGAGGACGGCACGATCCAGGGGCTGCTGGAGATGGCCGGCATCCCGTACGTCGGGGCGAGCGTGTTCGGCTCCGCCGCCGCGATGGACAAGGAGTTCGCCAAGAAGCTGGCGGCCGCCGAGGGCATCCCGATCGGGGCGTACGCCGTACTCCGGGCCGGCGTCACACTCTCCGATGTGGACAAGCGGCGGCTCGGCCTGCCGGTGTTCGTCAAGCCGTCCCGGGCCGGATCGTCGTACGGCATCACGAAGGTCAAGGATTGGTCGGAGCTGGATGCCGCGATCGCGACCGCCCGGCAGATCGACCCGAAGGTGCTCGTCGAGGCGGCCATCCCGGGGCGCGAGATCGAGTGCGGGGTCCTTGACGGGGAGTACGGCGGCCCCCCGGAGGCCTCATTGCTGGCCGAGATCCGGGTGCTGCGGGGCCACGAGTTCTACGACTTCGAGGCGAAGTACCTGGACGACTCGTGCGCGTACGACATCCCGGCGCCGCTGCCGGACCGGATCACCAGGCAGATCCAGGAGTACGCCTGCCAGACGTTCACCGCGGTGGACTGCGCCGGCCTGGCCCGGGTGGACTTCTTCGTCACGCCGGAGCTGGACGTCTACCTGAACGAGATCAACACGATGCCGGGGTTCACCCCGACGTCGATGTTCCCGCGGATGTGGGCGGCCAGCGGGCTGGAGTATCCGAAGCTGGTGTCCCGGCTGATCCGTACCGCGATGCGCCGCGGCAGCGGACTGCACTAGCCGCGGCAGCCGGGCGGGGCGGAGATGGACGGGATGGCCGCCACCAGCGGCCCGGAGAACTCGATCACCCACTGGCCCGGCTCGGAGTACGCCTCGGGTACGGTCACCGTCACCGGTACCTCGCGATCCACCGTGGTCCACACCGAGCCGCGCGAGTTGAGTTGCGCCACCCAGCAGACGCCGGACAGTCCGTACACCATGGTCTCCGGAGCGATGGACGGCGCGGGACCGGCCGCACAGCCGAGAGTGATCGGTGGGTCGCCGTACGCCGCGTTCTGCTCGGCCCCGGCGGTGACCGGGCGGCGCTTGCGGTCCCGCAGCGAGCCCGGCAGCTCGGCGAGCAGCGCCCGGCACAGCGCCGCGGCGCGCGGGCCGAGTGCCGGCGCGGCCATCGTGACCGGCCCGGTGTCCTCCCGCGCGAACCCGCCCTGCGCGGCGAAGACAGCGAGCCCAACGAGCAGGGCAACCGGGATGGCGGCGAGCGTCGCGATGCGGCGCGCGTCGCGGGTGGGCTGCCCGGGCATCTACAGGTGCACCACGGAACAGGTGAGCGTTCGGGTGATGCCGGGTACCAGCTGTACCTTGCTCACGATCATCTTGCCGAGCTCGTCGACGCTGCGTGCCTCGGTGAGCACCACCACGTCGTACGGCCCGGTGACGGCGTCCACCCGTACGACGCCGGAGATGTCCCGGATCGCCGCGGCCACGTCACGTGCCTTTCCAACCTCGGTCTGGATGAGGATGTACGCCTGGACCACGACACCACTCCTTTTCCGCCCCGCCCGGCGGGCTACGCCCGTGAAACTACCGCACAGCGGGCACCGTACGGGTGGCGGAGCCGAATGCTCGGGGGGAGCGCGCGCATGAGTGTGGCGGAGACCGGCGAGTTCGGCCTGATCGCCCGGATTACCGCCCGGCTGGCGGCCGCGCCGGATTCTCTGGTAGGGCCGGGCGATGATGCCGCGGTCGTGGCCGCGCCGGACGGCCGGGTCGTGGTATCGACCGACGCGCTGGTCGAGGGCCGGCATTTCCGCCGGGACTGGTCCAGCGCGGTCGACGTGGGGCACCGGGCGGCCGCCGCGAACCTGGCCGACATCGCCGCGATGGGCGCGGCGCCCACAGCCCTGCTGGTCGCTCTGTGTACCCCGGCGGATCTTGACGCCGGCTGGGTGGAGGAGCTGGCCGACGGGCTGGCCGCGGAGGCCGGCCCGGCCGGGGCGAGCGTGGTCGGTGGGGACGTGTCGGCCAGCCCGACGCTCACCCTCGCGGTGACCGCGCTCGGGGATCTGCGGGGTCTGGCGCCGGTACGGCGATCCGGCGCGCGGCCCGGGGATGTGCTCGCGATGGCCGGCCGGGTCGGCTACGCGGCGGCCGGATACACCGTGCTGTCCCGCGGGTTCCGGTCACCCAAGCTGCTGGTCGACGCGTACCGCCGGCCGGTCGTGCCGTACCCTCTGGGACCGGCCGCGGCCCGGCTCGGCGCAACGTCGATGATCGACATATCGGACGGGCTGGTCGCGGACCTGCGGCACGTGGCAACGGCGAGCCGGGTGCAGGTCGATCTGGTACGCGATGCGCTGGACATTCCGGCCGCCATGCGGGACGCGGCCCGGGCGTTGGGCGTCGATGCGTACGCCTGGGTGCTCGCCGGCGGGGATGACCACGCCCTGGTCGCGACGTTCCCGGCCGGCACGGAGCTGG
>DASRRF010000046.1:0-9776 GCA_035695905.1 Micromonosporaceae bacterium
CCCCCCACTCGGGTTACCCGGTCAGCACCCGGGCAGCTTGAAGCTGGCGATCCGGGTGAGCCAGCCGGCCGCTGACGTAGCCTGGCTGGCGGCCGTGTAGTACTCGTTCACATACCAGAAGGTGCAGTCATCGGTTGGGTCGACGGTCAGGTCCGTGTAGTCGCCCCAGCGGGAGTTCGTCGTGGTCTGCACACCCGTGCCGGCCACAATCGTGCCCTCGCCGAGCGTCATCTGGCCGAGCGCGTCGCCGGCCATCCGGCCGGTGTACCGGATGCCGGGGAAGACATCCGTTCCGTTGACCACGCTGTAGCCGACCGCGGCGTTGCCGTTCTTGTCCATCGCGATGCTGCCCATCCACCGGTGGACGCCGTCGCCGGGTGCGAAGGTGCCCTGCTGGTGGAGCGAGTACACGCCGTCGGTGCGGCGAATCTCGTACCACCGCACGCCGGCCACGCCGGGTGCCGCCTCAACCGACTGGTTGGTCACCAGCGACTGGTGCGTACCGAAGTTGCGGTACGCCAGCCGGAACGTCGGCCGCTGCCGGTACGACAGGATGTCCAGGAACTGCGCCGGGTTCACGATGCCCGGCTGCGGCAAGCAGTCGCGGGACGTCGGTGCGCACGGGAAGACCGAGTCGAACTCGGCGACCGGCATCTGCTCCTTCAACGTCAGCGACGCGATCGGGGTGGACCGCCACTTGACGTCGAACTCCCAGATGTTGAGGGCGTCGAAGGTCGCCCCGTACGGTCCGCCGTTGTCCTGCGTACCGATGACCGGGGCTGGTTCGTCGTTCTTGGGTTTGGTGGTTCCGTCGATGTCCGGTGGCAGCAGCCCGTCACCCATCAGGTTGATCGGTACCACGCTGGAGTCGAGCACGATGCTCACCGCGCGAGCGCCCGGGTCGCCATCGATCATCTTGTTCCGCTCGAGCCCGTAGACGCCGATCCCGTAGAAGTTCGGGTCGAGCACGCCGAACTCACGCGTGGTCAGCACGTACGAGTCGCGCCACACGCCGTACTTCGGGTAGTCCGGGAAGTTGTACCCGGTGGTGAACGCGTAGCGGAAGTAGGAGCCGGTCGGGTCGGGCGTCGTGGAGACGGCGACACAGTTGTAGAACAGGTTCAGCGGCTCGTCGGGGAAGCCAAGACCGCGGGTGGTGAACTGGGTGAGCAACCAGCGATCGGCGAACTGGTCGTAGAGCACGACCGGATCACCGGACGGCTCGGTGCACTCGTCGATCGGGAAGCCGGCCCATAGCGTGCCGGTATCGATCGGGCCGAGCAGGCGTGTACCGGTCTTGGAGAAGACGGCGAAGGTGAGATTGTCGACCTCCACGTAATGGTTCGGGCCCACCTCGCCGTTCGGGTCCGGCGGGTTCACCCGGAAGCCGAAGACGTTGAAGTTGTCCTGGCTGCTCAGCCCGTCGAAGTTCGCCAGCGTACCGCCGATGGACTGGGTGGTGGCCGACGATGCCTGGATGGCGCCATCGCCCGAGTGCCCGCGGTTCGTGACCGCCGGTCCCCGGTCAGTGCGGACCTCCGCGACCGTGGACGAAGCCGCCTGCTTCGCCAGCGCGCTCTGCGCTCCGGCCAGGTCGCGCAGCGGCCTCGACGTGTCGAATGCGGCGGCTTGGGTGAACTTTGGGGCGTTTGCCTGCGGGGCAGGGTCGGCCTGAGCTGTCCCGAATGGAGTCACCAGAGCGGCTAGCAGCACACCTACACCTAGCAGCCGCATTCTTCGGAACCGCCGTTGCCGGCTACTGTCCATAACGATCCCTCCCTATCGATTGGGCGATCGGGCGTCACGTTACGACGTACGAAGTCCCGCGGCAACGGGCCGGAAAGCCGATAGCAGCAGGTCAATGCGGACGAGCGCGCCGTCCAATGAGGACATTTGCCCAGGGAAACGTCAGCGGCGACCGAGACCGCGCCCGACCGCCGAGATCAGCCGGTCCAGCTCGGAGCCGAACGGGTTGTCGTAGACCAGGTAGGTCCAGGTCGCGCTCGGCCGTACCAGCCGGGCCTGGTCGGGCTGCCATTCGTCGGAGATGTCCAGCTCCTCGAAGGTGGCCACGGTACGCACCTCGATCTCGGGGACCAGCTCGGTGAAGGCCGGCACCGCGGACCGGTGGAACTCGTCCAGCGGGTCGAGCCGGCCCAGCGCGCGCAGGTGCACCCCCTCGCGTACGCCGGACAGCTCCGCGAGGTGCTCCGCCCACAGCTCGTCGAGGTGGTAGAGGGCGATCGAGCGGGCGATCCGGGACAGCAGCTCGTCGTCGATGTCCGCGCAACGCTCCGGGAACTTCGCCCGCAGCATGTCCGCGGCGACGTCGGTGGTCAGTACCCGTTCCCGCCGCTCGGCCAGCGCCTTGCGCTGCTGCTCGATGACCACGCTGTACCGCCAGGTGTTGCGGTGGATCTCGTGGTTCACCCCCTCGGCGACCCGCTGCGCGTACTCCACCGCCCAGTCGACCTGCTCGTCGGTCACCAGCCCGTCGGCGTGCATCTTCGGCGAGGGCGGTACGGCGTCGGAGGCGTGCCGCACGATCAGGTCGTCCTCCAGGCTGACGAGGAACACCGAGCCGCCCGGATCGCCCTGCCGGCCGGCCCGGCCGCGCAGCTGGTCGTCGACCCGCCGGCTGTCGTGCCGGCTGCAGCCGATCACGAACAGCCCGCCCAACCCGGCGACCCGGTCCCAGTCGGACTGATCGCTGCCGCCCAGCCGGATGTCCACACCCCGGCCGGCCATCTGGGTGGATACCGTCACCGCGCCGTAGGTACCCGCCTCGGCGATGATCGCCGCCTCCGCGTCGTCGTTCTTCGCGTTCAGCACGACACAGGCGACGCCGGCTGCGGCCAGGCCCTCGGCCAGCGTCTCCGACTCGCGTACGCTCAGCGTCCCGACCAGCACCGGGCGGCCGGCCTCGTGGCAGCTCGCGATCTCGGCGATCAGTGCCTGGTCCTTCTCCTCCCGGCTGGCGTAAATCCGATCCGGCTCGTCGATCCGGATACACGGCTTGTGCGGCGGGATGACCGAGACCTCCAGCTTGAAGAACTCGCGCAGCTGGTCGCCGACGTGTACCGCGGTGGCGGTCATCCCGCACACGGTCGGGTAGAGCTGGACGTACGCCTGCACGGTGATGGTGCCGAGCACCTCGCCCTCGGCGGTGGCGTCGAGGCCCTCCTTGGCCTCCACCGCCGCCTGCAGCCCGTCCGGCCAGCGCCGGCGCTGGGCCACCCGGCCGCGCATCTCGTCGACCAGCTCGACCGTGCCGTTGCGCACGATGTAGTCCACGTCGCGGTGCAGCAACGCGTGCGCGTGCAACGCCACGTTGATCGCGGAGAGCTGGTCGCCGTGCTCATCCGCGTACAAGTCGATGTCACCGAGCGTGTGCTCGACGGCGGCCAAGCCGTCCGTGGTGAGCGCGACGCTGCGCCCGTCGTCGGCCACCTCGTAGTCACGCTTCGCGTGCAGGGTCTTGACCAGCGCGGCGGCCGCGTGCACCGGGTCCTGCTCACCGAGTACGGTGCCGGCCAGCACCATCGGCACCCGGGCCTCGTCGATCAGGATCGAGTCAGCCTCGTCGATGATCGCGGTGGACACCTCCGGGCGTACCCGGTCGTCGATGTCGGTGACCAGCTGGTCGCGCAGGTAGTCGAAGCCCGCCTCGCTCACCGACACGTACGTGACATCCTTGGCGTACGCGGCTTTGCGATCGTCGCGTGTGGACAGTTCGGTCACCCATCCGACGGTCAGCCCGAGGTGCTCGTAGACCGGGGCCATCCACTCGGCGTCCCGCCGGGCCAGGTAGTCGTTGACGGTCAACACGTGCACCGGACCGTTGCCGCGGCGCACGTGCCCGTACCCGGCGATCGCGGCGGTCAGCGTCTTACCCTCACCGGTGGCCATCTCCGCGACGGTGCCGGCGAGCAGGGACATCGCCCCGAGCAGCTGCTCGTCGTACGGCCGCTCGCCGAGCCCGCGCCGGGCCGCCTCCCGCCCCACCGCACAGATCTCGGTGAACTCCTCGGCCTGCTCGGCGGCCGCGGTCAGCTCGTCGTCGTCGAGCGCCTGCAGGTCATCCTCCCGCGCTTCGATGGCGGGCAGCAGCTTGGCCAGCGGGCCGAGATCGACCGTGCTGCCCGGGCGCTGCAGGAACCGTCGGGCACTGCGCTTCAACCGCTGGGAGAGGCTCACGACAGGCAACGGTACTGCCTCATGCCTCCGCCCGGGCGGCCGTCTCACTCCCCCCGGGCGGCCGCGAACGCCAGCGCGGCCCGTTCCAGGTCGTCCCGGGTGTGCGCGGCGGACATCTGGGTACGGATGCGCGCCTTGCCGTGCGGGACAACCGGGTACGAGAACGCCGTGACGTACACGCCGCGGTCGAGCAGCCGCTCGGCGAGCCGGCCGGCCTGCGTGGCATCGCCGATCATCACTGGAATGATCGGGTGCTCGCCGGGCAGCAGGGTGAAGCCCAGCTCGGTCATCCGCTTGCGGAAGTACGCCGCGTTGTCGAACAGTCGCTGGCGCAGCTCGCCCGAGCCGGACAGCAGGTCGAGTACGGCGATCGACGCGGCGGCCACCGCGGGTGCCACGGAGTTCGAGAACAGGTACGGCCGGGATCGCTGGCGCAGCAGCTCGACGAGTTCCGCGTTGCCGCTGACGTACCCGCCGCTGGCCCCGCCGAGGGCCTTGCCGAGCGTGCCGGTCACCAGGTCCACCTGGTCCGTGACGCCGAACATTTCCGGGGTACCCCGGCCGTCCGGGCCGACGAACCCGACCGCGTGCGAGTCGTCCACCATGACCAGCGCGTCGTAGCGCTGGGCGAGCTGGCAGATCTCGTCCAGCGGGGCGAAGTAGCCGTCCATCGAGAAGACGCCGTCCGTGGCCACCAGCCGGAACCTGGCGTCCGCCGCGGACTTGAGCTGGGCCTCCAGATCGGCCATGTCCCGGTTGCGGTAGCGCAGCCGGCGCGCCTTGGACAGCCGGATGCCGTCGATGATGCTGGCGTGGTTGAGCTCGTCGGAAATCACCGCGTCCTGAGCGTCGAGCAGGGTCTCGAACAGCCCGCCGTTCGCGTCGAAACACGAGCTGTAGAGGATCGTGTCGGCGGTTCCGAGGTACCCGGAGAGGGCTGCTTCGAGCTGCTTGTGCGGGGTCTGGGTACCGCAGATGAAGCGTACCGAGGCCATCCCGTAGCCCCACCGGTCCAGCGCCGCCTTGGCCGCCGCCACAACCGCCGGGTGGTCGGCCAGGCCGAGGTAGTTGTTGGCGCACATGTTGAGCACCTCGCCGGTGCCGGCCACGTCGATCCGCGCGCTCTGCGGGCCGTCGATCACCCGCTCGCCCTTGTAGAGCCCGGCGGCCCGGATCTCGTCCAGGGTGGCTCGGACATGCGCGCCCATCGTGCCGTACATCTGACCCCCTACGCCCAGTCCAGCAGTACTTTGCCGCATTGCCCGCCGCCGGCCACCGCGAACGCGGTCTCGAACTCGGCCGCCGGGTACCGGTGGGTGATCGCCGGCGTGATGTCGATGCCCTGGGAGACCAGCACCGACATGGCGTACCACGTCTCGAACATCTCCCGGCCGTAGATCCCGGTGAGCGTCAAGGAGTTCAGCACCACCGTACTCAGGTCGAGGGTGATGTCCTTGCTCGGCAGGCCGAGCAGGGCGATCCGCCCGCCGTGCGCCATGTTGTCGATCATCTCGGTCAGCGCGGCGCCCTTGCCCGACATCTCCAGGCCGACGTCGAAGCCCTCCAGCATGCCCAGTTCCCGCTGCGCGTCCGGGACCGACCGGGTCGAGGTGTCCACCGCGAGCGTCACGCCCATCTTGACGGCCAGATCCAGCCGGTACGCATTGACGTCGGTAATCACCACGTGCCGCGCGCCGGCATGTCGTACCACCGCGGCTGCCATCAGCCCGATCGGCCCGGCGCCGGTGATCAGCACGTCCTCGCCGAGCACCGGAAACGCGAGCGCGGTGTGCACCGCATTGCCGAACGGGTCGAACACCGCGGCCACGTCCAGGTCGATGCCAGGCGTGTGCTGCCAGACATTCGTCGCGGGCAAGGCGAGGAACTCCGCGAAGGCTCCTGCCCTGGTCACCCCGATGCTGTCGGTACGGGCACAGAGGTGCCGGCGGCCGGCGCGGCAGTTCCGGCAGGTGCCGCAGACCACGTGCCCCTCGCCGCTGACCACGTCGCCCGGGGCCACCCCGGAGACGCCCGGGCCGACCTCGACCACCTCGCCGACGAACTCGTGGCCCACCACGAGCGGCACCGGCACGTGTTCCTGGGCCCATTCGTTCCAGCCGTAGATGTGCAGATCCGTACCGCAAATCCCGGTACGCAGGATCCGGACGAGCACGTCATCGTCGCCGACGGTCGGGCGGGGCACCTCGGTCAACGACAGCCCGGGTTTCGCCTCGCTCTTGACCAACGCCCGCATCGTGGTCGCGTTCACGCCTCACCCTCGCTTGGAAGCCGCAGGTTGTCCAGTCGGGAGTATCCCCGCCAAGATGATTGTGCCGGCCGCCTTCTGCTCTGCCCACGGGGGCGGGGCAAAGCGGGCTTTGCCCCGCCCCCGTGGGCAGAGCAGAAGGGCCGAAAAGGATTGGGGTGAGGGGGTTGGGCGAGGAGGTCGAACGCCGCGAGTTCAGCCGGGAGGACCGCGCGCGCTACCGGCAGAAGGTTCGCCGGTCACTCGATGTGTTCGCGGCCATGCTGGGCGAGTCGCGGTTCGACTTCGACCGCCCGATGACCGGCCTGGAGATCGAGCTCAACCTGGTGGACGAGCACGCCGACCCGGCCATGCGCAACGCCGACGTGCTCACCGCGATCGCCGATCCCGCGTTCCAGACCGAGCTGGGACAGTTCAACGTAGAAATCAACGTGGCACCGCGGCAGCTCGCCGGCGGCGGCATCACCGAGTTCGAACGGCACGTCCGGGCCAGCCTGAACGCGGCCGAGGAGAAGGCGCGCACGGTGGGCGCGCACATGGTGATGATCGGCATCCTGCCTACCCTGCGCATGGAGCACCTCACGCTGGGTTCATTGTCCGCGAACCCGCGGTACGCGTTGCTCAACGAGCAGGTCTTCGCGGCGCGCGGCGAGGACCTGGACATCCGGATCGACGGGATCGAGCGGCTCGCGGTCACCGCGGACACCCTCGCGCCCGAGGCCGCCTGCACGAGTACCCAGTTCCACCTGCAGGTCAGCCCGGCCGACTTCCCGGCGTACTGGAACGCCGCCCAGACGGTGGCCGGGGTGCAGGTCGCCCTCGGCGCCAACGCGCCCTTCCTGCTGGGCAAGGAGCTGTGGCGGGAGACCCGGATCCCGCTGTTCGAACAGGCCACCGACACCCGTCCGGAAGAGATCAAGTCTCAGGGGGTACGCCCGCGGGTGTGGTTCGGCGAACGCTGGATCACCTCGGTGTTCGACCTGTTCGAGGAGAACGTCCGGTACTTCCCGGCGCTACTGCCGATCTGCTCCGAGGAGGAGCCGGCCGACGTCCTGGCCGGTGGCGGTACGCCGCAGCTGGCCGAGCTGCGCCTGCACAACGGCACGATCTACCGCTGGAACCGGCCGGTCTACGACGTGGTGGCCGGCCAGCCGCACCTGCGGGTGGAGAACCGGGTGCTGCCGGCCGGCCCGACCGTAGCGGACATCATCGCGAACGGCGCGTTCTACTTCGGCCTGGTACGCGTACTGGCCGAGGAGGAACGGCCGGTCTGGTCCCAGATGTCCTTCAACGCCGCCGAAGAGAACTTCCACAACGGATCCCGGCACGGCATCGACGCCCAGCTGTACTGGCCCGGACTCGGTTACCTACCCGCCACCGAGCTGGTGTTGCGCCGCCTGCTTCCGCTCGCGTACGAAGGCCTGGACCGCTGGGGGGTCGACCCGGCCGAGCGCGACCGGCTGCTGAAGGTGATCGAGCAGCGCTGCCTGACCGGGCGTAACGGGGCGGCCTGGCAGGTCGCCATGCTGCGCCGGCTGGAGGACGCCGGCGGGCTGGACCGGGATGCCGCGCTGCGCGAGGTACTGCGGCGCTACATGACACACATGCACAGCAACATCCCGGTCCATGACTGGCCGGTCGACTGACCGCTACAGGTAGGCCACCGACCGGGGCCGGCTCGACGACGATCACCTGCGCCGCCTGTCTACTGTGGACTCGTTGCACGGCGCGGCGCGGCACTATCCCGGCACGGATCCGGCGACCCGGATCAGCTGATCATGGATCGCCCGGCTAGGCTCCGCCTTGCCAGGCCGTACCGCCTCAACGACGAGGAGCACGAGATGTCCTCCCCAACGTCCGGACCCCGGGTGGTTCGCGCACCGCGTGGCACCCGGCTCACCACCCGCGGCTGGCCGCAGGAGGCCGCGCTGCGCATGCTGCAGAACAACCTGGACCCCGAGGTCGCCGAGCGCCCGGACGACCTCGTGGTCTACGGCGGCACCGGCAAGGCGGCCCGGGACTGGCCCTCGTTCGACGCGCTCGTGCGTACCCTCACCACGCTCGGCGATGACGAGACGATGCTGGTCGCCTCCGGCCGGCCGGTCGGCGTGCTGCGTACCCATGAATGGGCCCCTCGGGTCTTGCTGGCGAACTCCAACCTCGTCGGGGACTGGGCCACCTGGCCCGAGTTCCGCCGGCTGGAGAGGCTCGGCCTGACCATGTACGGCCAGATGACCGCGGGCTCGTGGATCTACATCGGCACGCAGGGGATCCTCCAGGGGACGTACGAGACATTCGCCGCGGTCGCCGCCAAACGTTTCGGCGGCACACTAGCCGGCACGCTGACCCTGACCGCCGGTTGCGGCGGGATGGGTGGCGCACAGCCGCTCGCCGTCACGATGAACGGCGGCGCATGCCTGATCATCGATGTCGATGCGGCCCGGTTGCGCCGCCGGGTGGATAACCGCTACCTGGACACGGTGGCCGAGTCGCTGGACGCCGCGATCGAACTCGCCGTCGCCGCGCGCACCGGGAAGCGGGCGCTGTCCGTCGGCGTCGTGGGCAACGCCGCCCTGCTGGTACCGGAGATCCTGCGCCGCGGCGTACCGGTGGACATCGTGACCGACCAGACCTCCGCGCACGACCCGCTGGCGTACCTGCCGGAGGGCATCGAGCCGGACGACGCGCCGGACTACGCGGCAAAGAAGCCGGAAGAGTTCACCGACCGCGCCCGGGCATCGATGGCCAAGCACGTGGATGCGATGGTCGGCTTCCTCGACGCGGGGGCCGAGGTCTTCGACTACGGCAACTCGATCCGCGCGGAGGCGGCCGCCGGCGGTTGCAAGCGGGCGTTCGCGTTTCCCGGCTTCGTTCCGGCGTACATCCGGCCGTTGTTCTGCCAGGGCAAGGGACCGTTCCGGTGGGCGGCGCTGTCCGGTGACCCGGCCGACATCGCGGCCACCGACCGGGCCATCCTGGAACTCTTCCCGGACAACGATTCGCTGGCCCGATGGATCCGGCTCGCCTCGGAACGCGTTGCGTTCCAAGGCTTGCCGGCCAGGATCTGCTGGCTCGGGTACGGCGAACGCGATCGCGCCGGCGTGCGGTTCAACGAGATGGTAGCGGCCGGCGAGCTCCGGGCACCGATCGTGATCGGCCGGGACCACCTGGACTGCGGATCGGTCGCGTCGCCGTACCGGGAGACCGAGGCGATGGCGGACGGCTCGGACGCCATCGCGGACTGGCCGCTGCTGAACGCCTTGGTGAACACCGCGAGCGGGGCGTCATGGGTGTCCATTCACCACGGTGGCGG
>DASRRF010000047.1:0-1733 GCA_035695905.1 Micromonosporaceae bacterium
TCGGCGGGCTGGACATGGTTGTGGCGGCCGCCGGGGTGTTCCCGGCCACCCGCCGGGTCGCCGAGTACGACCCGCGGGAGTGGCGCAGGACCATGGCGGTCAACGTGGACGCGATCGCCGGCCTGCTTGCCTGCGTACACCCGCTGCTTGTGCTTTCTCCGCGCGGTGGCCGGGTGGTGGTGATCGCATCCAAGAACGTGCCGGCGCCCGGCCCGGGTGCGGGCGCGTACTCGGCGTCCAAGGCCGCACTGACCCAGCTGATGCGCATCGCCGCGCTGGAGTGGGCGGCCGACCGGATTCGGGTCAACGCGGTGCACCCGGACGCCGTCTTCGACACTGCACTGTGGACAGAGGAGCTGTTGCGCGAACGGGCGGCCGGCTACGGGCTGACGGTCGCGGAGTACAAGCGCCGCAACCTGTTGGGCATGGAGGTGACCAGCGGCAGGGTCGCCGACCTGGTGGCCACGCTGTGTGATGAGGCGTTCGCCGCGACGACCGGTGCGCAGGTGCCCATCGACGGCGGCAACGAGCGGGTGATCTGACCGCTAACGCCGTCGGCGCGCGTTGCGCCGCATCACGTCGACTCGACTCACGAACTCAGCGGCGCGAAGGACCGGCGTCCCCCGCCACGGCGACATGCTTGTCAGGTCAGCATCTTCGCTCACGATGAGCAGCGCGCCGGTCTCGGCGGCGAGGTCCAACACGAGGTTGTCCTCGTGGTCCTTGCAGTCATGCACGGTGCGGGGGGGATCCACCACCCCACCACCGCTGCGATCGGCCGCGAACACCAGCGCCATCGCGAATCGCTCAACCATCGTCGCCTCCCAACCGAAGACTGTGGCGAGGACGCGGGCCGTGTTGCGCAGCAGGTGCGGCGAAAGCCAGAGGCTGAACTCTTCGGCATCAATGGTGACGCCCATGCTGTCGGCAAACGGGTTCCCGGACGTTGGCGGAGGGGATGGCCACGATCGAAACGGCGAGTTACCACCCGCGGCGGCGCCGACCAGTACGTTGACGTCGAAGACGACCGGAACCCCGGCGGTCACGTCCCGTCGCCCTTGAGGGCGCTGCGCACAAGGCGCGGCACATCCTCGACGATGAAACCCTTCTCCGCGAGCTTGCGCTGCCCATACGCTTGCAGGTTACGGAACTCGTCGGCCAACATGACGCCCTCCATCACCTTCATGGACGCCCGGAGGTACGCCGAGCGGTTGCCATCGCCGAAATACTGAACCAGGCGGTCGAGTCGCTCACGGTCGGCTTCGGCAAGTGCAAATCCAACTGTCGTACTCGTCATCGCCGCTCCTCGTCGCTCTGAGGCAAAGCTTACAGTGCACTGCTCACCATGTGCAAGAGATGTGCAAGCCGCCGCGCAAACGGGGGCTGACGGCGGTTGCGCGCGGATGCGATGCTGACCCGGCCTGCATCGCATCCGCGACGACCGGGGGGTGATCGGACTGGCCGGCACGCAGCCGCTGCGTACCGGGGACCCGCGGCAGCTCGGCCGGTACGAGCTCGTGGGGCGGCTCGGCGAGGGCGGCATGGGCAGCGTCTACCTGGCCCGGTCCGACAGCGGCCGGTTCGTCGCAATCAAGATGATCAGGGCGGAGCTCGCCGGCGACGAGGAGTTCCGCGGCCGGTTCCGCGGTGAGGTCACCCGCGCCCGGCAGGTCCCGTCGTTCTGCACCGCGGAGGTGCTCGACGCCGACCCGGACCACGATCCGCCCTATCTC
>DASRRF010000048.1:0-2148 GCA_035695905.1 Micromonosporaceae bacterium
GGCAAGGGCTTCCCGCTCTACTCGCGGATCGAGATCGCCGGACGGCCCGGTGGCCCGATCTTCACCAACCCGGGTACCGGTGCCTACTCGGTCGAGCTCGCGGCGGACTCCAGCTACACGTTCACCACGAAGGCCGAGTTCCCCGGATACCAGACGGTGCTGGAGACCGTGCCGGTCGGCTCGACCAACCTGACCCACAACATCGCGATCCCGGTCGACAACGCCTGCATCGCGGCCGGCTATGCGGTCGGTTTCGGCGCACCGGTCATCAGCGAGTCGTTCAGTACGCTGGCCCAGCCGCCCGGCTGGACCGTGGTGAACCGGACGGCGAGCGGCGGGTGGCGGTTCAACGACCCGAAGCCGCGCGGCAACCTGACCGGTGGCACCGACGGCTTCGCCATTATGGACAGTGATTTCTTCGGTGTCGGCAACACCCAGGACAGTGATCTGATCCCGCCGGCGCTGGACCTGTCCGGTCTGGCCAACCCGTACGTCCGGTTCAACAGTGACTATCGCGCATTCAGCAACGGTTTCGCGGACATCGACTACTCGTTCGACGGCGGGACCACCTGGACCAACGTGTGGCACCAGACCACCGTGTCCCGGCGCGGACCGATCGTCGAGGCGGTGCCGCTCACCGGTGCCGGCGGGCACGCCGACGTGCTGGTGCGGTTCCACTACCGGGGCACCTTCGCCTGGTGGTGGGAGGTGGACAACGTCGAGGTGGTCAACCGGTCCTGCGATCCGCAGCCGGGTGGGCTCGTGCTCGGCCTGACCACCGATCAGAACACTGGTGCCGGCCTGGTCGGCGTCACGGTGACCAGCCTTGACCGGCCGGCCGAGAAGGCGGTTTCGGCGCCAACGCCGGCCGACCCGAACCTGCCGGACGGCTTCTACTGGTTGTTCTCCAGCCTTACCGGAGCACACCCGTTCACCGCGGCGAAGGCGCCGTACCTGCCACAAACCGTCACCGTCGGTGTAGCCGACAACGGGACGACGCGGCAGGACTTCGCCCTCAAGGCGGGCCGGGTGGCGGTAACGCCAGGCAGCATCGAGGCGTCGGTGCCGTGGAACGGTTCGGCGACCCGGACGGTGACCCTGAGCAACACCGGTACCGCACCGGCCACAGTGGACATTCTGGAGCGGACCGGCAGCTTCGAGATCCTCGGGCAGACCGGTGCCCGGCTGGTCATGCAACGGGTCAAGGGCGATGTCAGCAAGGGCATGACGGGTACGCCTTCGGCCGAGGTGACCGGGCCGAGCCCGGCCGTCGACGACTCGTGGACGACCATCAAGTCGTACCCGATGACGGTTCTGGACAACGTCGCCGCGACGAATGACGGGAAGGTGTACGCGGTCGGCGGCGGCAGCGGTACGACGGCCAACAACCGGGCGCATGTCTACGACCCGGTGCTGAACACCTGGACCGCGCTGCCGAACATGCCGGTCGGGCGGGCGAAGCCGGCCACCGCGTTCGTGGACGGAAAGCTCTACGTGCTCGGCGGTTGGAACTCCAGCGGTGTGCCGATCCCGTCGGTCGATGTGTTTGACCCGGCGGCCGGTACGTGGAGCACGATGTCCGGGGTGACCAACCCGATGCCGACGGCGGCCGCCGCGGTCGCGGTTGCCGACGGGAAGGTGTATCTGGTCGGCGGCTGCCTCAACAGCAGTTGTACGGCCACCGCCGGGACGCTCATCTTCACCCCGGCAACCGGCGCGTTCGGCGCCGGCGCGTCGTACCCACACACGGTGGCCTGGCTGTCGTGTGGCGCCATCAGCGGCACCGTCTACTGTGGAGGTGGCGTGGACGCTGCCTCGTTCAAGGACGCGCACGCCTACCACCCGTCGAGCAACAGCTGGTCCGCGCTACCGGACATGCCGCTGGACCTGTGGGGTTCGGCGCACACGTCGGCGAGCGGACTGCTGGTCATCATGGGCGGTGTGACGGCCAACCTGTCCACGGTCACCAACCGCTCGGTGGCGTACGACCCGGCCACCAACACCTGGATCAACCTGCCCAACGCGCAGTTCGCCCGGTACCGCGGTGGCGGCGCGTGCGGCGCGTACAAGGTCGGTGGGGCCTCCGGCGGATTCACCGGTACGGCCGACACCGAGCGCCTGGGTGGGCTGGACCAGTGCAACGTGGCA
>DASRRF010000049.1:0-2516 GCA_035695905.1 Micromonosporaceae bacterium
TCGACCAGCGCGTCGCCTTCCCTCGACCCCGCCGCCCCGCCCACTTCGTCCTCGGTGTGCTCCGGGCCGTCGTAGTCGTCCCCAACCCGGTCCGGGGCGGCGTGTCGCGGCCCCGTCCGGCCGCCGTCCGTGCGGGCGTGCCGGCCCGACCCCCGACGTCGCGAGAAGATCACCGTTCCTCCTCAGTCACGTGTGGGACAGCCCACCGGTAGAGCCGTGCCCACCGGCGCCGCGCAGCGAGTCGGGCAACTCCTCGACGACGTGGAAGTGTGCCCGCTCCACCCGCTGTACGACAAGCTGCGCGATCCGGTCGCCTCGGGAGATCTTCGCGGGCGTCACCCGATCGTGGTTCACCAGGTTCACCAGGATCTCCCCGCGGTAGCCGGCGTCGACCGTGCCCGGGGCGTTGAGCACGGTCACGCCGAGCCGGGCGGCCAGCCCGGAGCGCGGGTGGACCAGGCCGACGTAGCCCACCGGGAGCGCGATCGCCACCCCGGTCCGGATCAGCGCGCGGCCACCGGGCGGCAGCTCGGCGTCCTGCGCGGCGACGAGATCGGCGCCGGCGTCGCCCGGGTGGGCGTACGCGGGCAGGGGGAGGTCGGGGTCGAGCTGGTGCACGAACACGGCGACGGCGTCGGACAACGCAAACCTCCGGATGCGGTACGGGTACCCCCATATCCTGCCGCGTGCCCCCGCGGCACCGGGACGTACCCTCGCCGGTGTGGCACCGCAAGCGTATGCCGAACGGCTGGCGCTGCCCTGGTGGCTCTGGGCGCCCGCGCTGGGCCTCAGTGCGCTGTTCGCCGCCGAGATCCACCTGGGCGCCGGCGGGGTACGCGGCTGGCTGCCGTACGCCGTCCTGGTCCCGGCCACCGCGGCCGGGCTGTGGCGGTTGGGCCGGATCCGGGTGGCGGTCCGCGACGGGGAGTTTCGGGTGGACGACGCCCGGCTGCCGGTCCGGTTCATCGCCGATGTGGTGCCGTTGGACGCGGCCGGCAAGCGGGAGCTGCTCGGACCGGCGGCGCATCCGCTCGCGTTCGTGGTGCAGCGCCCGTGGCTGCCCGGCGTGGTACAGGTGATCCTGGACGATCCGGCCGACCCGACGCCGTACTGGGTGGTCAGCAGCCGCCGCCCGGACCGGCTCGCGGCGGCTTTGCGCGCGGCCGGAGCGGTGGCTAGCCGCCCGTGATTTCCGGCTGGCCCGGCATTTCGCCGGGCAGCTGCGGCCAGCCGGCCGGGCCCTGGGCGAGATCCCGGCGGATGTGTTCGCCGACCGCGCGGGTGGCCCGGCGGTTCAGGAAACCGGCCACCGCGGCACCGGTCAGGAACGGGCCGAGCGTGGTCAGGTTCCGGCCGAACCGGCGCAGCAGGCGGTCCCGCAGCTCCTTGCGGGCGGCGGTACCCAGCACCGCCGCGATACCCGCACCAGGCGCGAGCGGAGTGATCCCGCGGCGGCCGGCCCACGCCTGCAGCAACGCGACCGCGCGCTGGCTGCCGGTACCCGCAACCGGCCGGCGGTACACCTCGTGCAGCTCGCCGATGAGCTTGACCTCGATCGCGACGACCGCGACGGTCTCCGCGGCGAGCAGCACCGGCGCGGTCAGCAGCGCCGGCGTGACCACCCACTCGATCGCCGCCACCCCACCCCCGGCGGCGCCCACGCTCGCGGTCGCCCGGGACGCGTTGCGGATCAGGCGTTCGGCCAGCGCGTCGCCGTCCAGCCCGTCGTGATGCCCGCGCAGGGTCTGCAGGTCGCGGATCGGGATGCGCGGCGCGACGTCGCCCAGCGTGTCGGCGACCCAGCCGGCAACCGCGCGCGGCTTGAACACATCGCCGATGCCCCGGGCCCGGACATCGGCCACCAGCCGACCGAGCAGCCGGCGGCGCTGCGCCGGCTCCAAGTCTTCCGAAGTCAGCGCCGCGACGGTGCCGGACAGCTCATCGGCCGGCTCGTCGGGTACGCGGTCAGGCGCACTCACGGCAGATCAACTCGCCATTGCGTTGGTACGCGAGCTGGCTGCGGTGGTGCACCAGGAAGCAGCGTGAGCATCGGAACTCGTCGGCCTGCATGGGCAGGACCTTCACGGTCAGCTCCTCGTCGGCGAGATCAGCGCCGGGTAGCTCGAAGCTCTCCGCTACCTCGGTCTCGTCGACATCCACGCTGCCCGACTGCGCGTCGACGCGGCGGGCCTTGAGCTCTTCGAGGCTGTCCTCGCCGAGCTCGACCTCGTCGCGCCGCGGGGCGTCGTAGTCGGTAGCCATTGGTCGTCACACTCCTGTTATCCGTATCGCGCCCGGTGCAACACCGGGCGCTGGTGTTTCTTTACCCGTGCGGGGCGGTGGAGTCCGCGTAGCCGAGAAACTCCCGGGCCGAGCGCGGTACCTTACCTCTCCTGTGCGATGCATGTACGCCCAGGCGAGCAAAGTTGTTCCCACTGTGACTCAGGCGACACAAAGGTAGGGGCAGGTGCGTTCCGGACGCGGTCGGCGCGCCGGGGCAGGTCAGCGGATTCCCG
>DASRRF010000050.1:0-1900 GCA_035695905.1 Micromonosporaceae bacterium
AACGGGTACTCACCAACGATCCAGGCATGGGCATCATCCGGCATGTGGACGCCGGGTACGACCTGGCCGAGACGGTAGCCGAGGAACACGGGGTGCGGGTACCCATGCGTGAGGCATGACCGCATTCGGCGAGCTGTGGGAGACGCTGCTGCCGGTGGGCCGCAGCCCGGACGGTGGCGGCTACCTGCGGTACGGATGGTCCACAGTGGACCTTGAGTGCCGGGCGTGGTTTACCGCCGAGGCGAAGGCGCGCGGGCTCGCGGTGGAGACGGATACCAACGGCAACCTGTGGGCGTGGCTCGGCGATCCGGCCGCCGGGGACGCCGTGGTCACCGGAAGCCACTTCGACTCCGTACCACACGGTGGGGCGTACGACGGTCCACTGGGGATAGTTTCGGCGTTCCTCGCGCTGGACGAGTTGCGTGCCCGCAAGGCGTACCCGACCAGGCCGATCGGCGTGGTCGCGTTCGCCGAGGAGGAGGGCTCCCGGTTCGGCGTGGCCTGCCTGGGCTCCCGGCTGCTGACCGGGACGATCGAGCCGGACCGCGCCCGCGGGTTACGCGATGCCGGCGGGGTCACGCTCGCCGCCGCGATGGCCGGCGCGGGCGTGGATCCGGCCGGCCTCGGCGCCGACCCGGCCCGGCTGGCCGGCATCGGTCACGCCGTCGAGCTGCACATCGAGCAGGGCCGGGCGTTGGCTGAGCTGGACGCCGCGGTCGGCGTGGCATCGGCGATCTGGCCGCATGGCCGGTGGCGGTTCGACTTCACCGGCACGGGTAACCACGCCGGCACCACCCGGATGGCCGACCGCCGGGATCCCATGCTCACCTACGCGTACACGGTTCTCGCCGCGAACAAGGAGGCCCGGCTGCGCGGGGCGCACGCGACGGTGGGCCGGGTGCACGCCGTACCGAACGCGACGAACGCGATCCCGTCCGCGGTCAACGGTTGGCTGGACGCCCGCGCGGCCGATGCGGAGAGCCTGGATGCCCTCGTCGCGGCGGTGGCCGGGAAGGCGCGGGACCGGGCCGGGCGGGACGGCACCACCGTCGCGGTGACCGCGGAGTCGGTCTCCCCGGTCACCGAGTTCCACAGTGGACTGCGCGACCGGATCGCGGCGATCCTCGGCGGCGCACCGATCCTGCCGACCGGTGCCGGGCACGACGCCGGCGTGCTCGCCGCGTTCGTGCCGACCGCGATGCTGTTCGTACGCAACCCCACCGGCACCTCGCACGCACCGGCGGAACACGCCACCGAGGCGGACTGCACCGCCGGGGTGACCGCGCTCGCCGACGTACTGGAGGAGCTGGCGTGCCGGTGACCTGGTTCGCCGAGCTCGCCTGGACCGGCGGGCGGTTGGAGCGTGATGTGCTCATCACCGTCCACGATGGCCGGTTCGGCACGGTCACACCGGACACCGCCGACCCGCCGGTTGACGCGGTGCGGCTACCCGGCCTGACCATCCCCGGGCTGGCCAACGCGCACTCGCACGCGTTCCACCGGGCGCTGCGCGGGCGTACGCACACCGGCAAGGGCACGTTCTGGACCTGGCGCGCGGCGATGTACGGCGTCGCCGCCCGGCTGGATCCGGACGGTTACTTCGCACTGGCCAGAGCCGCGTACGCGGAGATGGCGCTGGCCGGGGTGACCTGCGTCGGCGAGTTCCACTACCTGCACCACGCGCCCGGTGGCAAACCGTACGCGGATCCCAACGAGATGTCCGCCGCCCTCGTCACCGCCGCTGCTGAGGCCGGGATCCGGATCACGCTGCTGGACACCTGTTACCTGACGTCTACTGTGGACGGTAGCCCACTGGAGGGTACGCAGGCCCGGTTCGGCGACGGAGACGTGGCCGCTTGGGCCGAGCGCGCCGCGGCCTTCGCGCCCACCGGTGACGGGG
>DASRRF010000051.1:0-5999 GCA_035695905.1 Micromonosporaceae bacterium
CACAGCCCGGGCCAGCTGATCGCGGCCCGCGCGTTAATGGGCATCGGCGGCGCGGCGATCATGCCGGTCACCTTGTCGATCATCTCGAACGTCTTCGACCCGCGGGAGCGCGGTCGCGCGATCGGCGTGTGGGCCGGCGCGGTGGGCATGGCCGTGGCAATCGGCCCGATCGTCGGTGGCACCCTGCTGGAGAAGTTCTGGTGGGGCTCGGTCTTCCTGATCAACCTGCCGATCGTGGCCGGCGGCCTGGTCGCGGTCGCCATCCTGGTACCTGAGTCGCGCGATCCCAAGCCCGGCCGGGTCGACGCCACCGGTGTGTTGCTCTCCGTCGCCGGCCTGGTCTCACTCGTGTACGGCATCATCGACGGCGGCGAGCACGGCTTCGGCCGGCCGTCGGTATGGGCCTGGATCTTCGCGGGTATCGCCATCCTCGCCGGGTTCATTGCCTTCGAGCGGCGCATCACGTACCCGTCGTTGGATGTCAAGCTGTTCAACAACCCGCGGTTCTCCGCGGCGACCGCGGCCAGCGGCCTGATGTTCTTCGCCGCGTTCGGCGTGTTCTTCTTCATGGCCTTCTACCTGCAGCTGGTCCGCGGCTACTCGCCTTTGCAGTCCGGCCTGCTGGTGGTGCCGTTCGCGGTGGCCCAGATGATCTTCGCGCCGCGCAGCGCCGCGATGGTCAAGCGGTTCGGCGCAAAGGCGGTCTGCGCGGTCGGGATCGGGTTGGCCGGGGTGGGTATCGCCGGCACCGCGCTGGTCGGCGTGGACACCCCGATCTGGATCGTCGCCGCGCTCTTCTTCGTCCAGGGCGCGGGGATGGCCAACGTCATGCCGGCGACCACGGAGTCGATCATGTCGGCGTTGCCGCGGGAGAAGGCCGGTGTCGGCTCCGCGGTGAGCAACACGGTCCGGCAGGTCGCCTCGGCGCTGGGCGTGGCGGTGCTCGGCTCGGTGCTGTCCGCGGTCTACCGCAGCGATGTGGCCGATGCGATCGCGTCACTGCCCGCTCCGGCCCGCGCGGCCGCCGGAGAGTCCCTGTCCGGGGCGTACGCGGTGGGCGCAGGACTCGGCCCGAACGGCCCGGCAGTGGTCAACGCGGCCAACGACGCGTACGTCGGCGCGATGCACTGGGCGGCGGGGGTCGGCGTACTGATCGCGGCGCTCGGCGTGGCGGTCGTTCTCGCCTGGCTACCCGGCCGGCCCAGTCGTCCGGTCGAGGCGGTCGAGCCGCAGGTCAGTACGGGCGAGCCGGAACTGGCCCCGGTCAGTTAGATGAATGACAATGTGGGTTGGGGCGGCGGGGTCGAGGGAAGGCACGTATGACATGACGAGTGTCATGGGGGCTCCGCGGTCGCCTGGGCGACCGCGGAGCGCGCGTGTCGACGAGGCGATCATCACCGCCGTACTCGACCTGCTCGCTGAGGGCGTGGCGGCCGGGTCGATCACGATCGAGGCCGTGGCCACCCGGGCCGGGGTCGGCAAGGCGACGATCTACCGCCGCTGGCCGAACAAGGAAGCGCTGCTGGTCGACGCGATCGTGACGATGAAGGGGTCCCCGCCCGAGCTGAAGGGCGAGTCGGTGCGTGACGACCTGGTCGCGCTGCTGCGGCCGATCGGCCAACATCAGAACCCGCACCCGGCGCAGAACATCCTGCCCTGCCTGATATCCGAGCTGCACCGCAACGACGAGATGTGGACCGGGTACCAGAAGGTGGTCGAGCCGCGGCGGCAGCTCATGCGCGACGTGCTGCGCCGCGGGATGCGTACCGGAGAGCTGAAGCCGGACCTCGACGTGGAGCTGGTGGCCGCGCTGCTCACCGGTCCGGTGCTGATCCAGCACCTGTTGCGCTGGAACCCGAACCTGGACCGGGAAACCATGCCCGAGCGGGTGGTTGACGCGGTCCTCAACGGGATCGGCGCCGGCTGACCCGCAGGCTAGGTAGCTCGCGACCGGTAGGCCGGCGCGAAGATGACCAACAGCGCGAGATCCTCGGTGATGTCGACGAACCGGTGTGCCTCACCGGACGGTACGTAGATGACGTCGCCAGGTCCGACGAACCCCTCGCCGTCGCCGGTGACCAGCCGTGCCCGCCCGGCCGTCACCAGGTAGATCTCGTCCTCGCTGTGCGGCGTCTGGTCGTCGTCTCCGCCGGCCGGGATCGAGTACGTACCGACCGATAGGTCCGGTACCCGTAGCTGCTCGGCGAAGTGGTTCGGCGTACCGGGATCCGGTGTGGTGTACCCCCCGGCGCCGCTGATGATCCGCATGACCGTTGACGGTAGGGCGTGTCGCCCCGGCACGCGAGGTCCGCACTGGTTAGGGTGGCTCGAACACGCGTACGGCGGGGCCACGGGTACGGGCGAGGAGGCAGCGTGCGGGTGCTCGGCGTCGACCCGGGGCTCACCCGCTGCGGGGTGGGCGTGGTCGATGGGGTGCCCGGGCGCACCTGTAGCCTGCTGGCGTACTACGTGGTCTACACCGACCCGGCGGACGACCTGGCGCTGCGCCTGCTGCATCTGGACCGGACGCTGGCCAAGCTGGTCGCCCAGCATGAGCCGGACGAGGTCGCCGTCGAGCGGGTGTTCAGCCAGCACAACGTGCGTACCGTGATGGGCACCGCGCAGGCGAGCGCGGTGGCCGTGCTGGCCGCGGCCCGGGCCGGGCTGCCGGTACAGACGTACACGCCGAGCGAGGTCAAGGCCGCCGTGACCGGCTCCGGACAGGCGGACAAGGCACAGGTCACCGCGATGGTCACCCGGTTGCTGCGGCTGCCCGAACCGCCCCGCCCGGCGGACGCGGCGGACGCCCTCGCGCTGGCGATCTGCCATGTCTGGCGCGGTGGTACCCGGGCAAAAATCGCCGCGGCTGCCCGTACCCATGGAGGGTTGAAATGATCGCAAGCGTGCGTGGCCGGGTGGCCGCGGTGTCCCCGGAGGGTGCGGTGATCGAGGTCGGCGGGGTCGGGTTGACCGTGCACTGCGCCCCGGCGATGCTGGCCGGGCTGCACGCGGGTACCGAGGTCCGGCTCGCCACCAGCCTGGTGGTCCGGGAGGATTCGCTGACCCTGTACGGGTTCGCCGACGACGACGCCCGGCATCTTTTCGAGCTTCTGCAGACCGCCAGCGGGGTCGGGCCGCGGCTGGCTCAGGCGGTGCTCGCGGTGCTCGAGCCGGACGCGGTACGCAAGGCGGTCGCGAACGCGGACACCGCCACGCTGACCCGGGTTCCGGGGATCGGCAAGAAGGGCGCCGAGCGGCTGGTCCTGGAGCTGCGCGATCGGATCGGCCCGGTGTTCGGCGCGAGCGGTGGCGTACTCACCGGCGGCTGGTCCGACCAGGTGCGCTCGGCGCTGATCGGGCTCGGCTGGAGTGCTGGCCAGGCGGACCAGGCGGTGGCCGCGGTCGCGGAAGGGCTCGACGGCGCCGAGGTACCGGCGGTTCCGGTGCTGCTCAAGCGGGCCATCCAGCTGCTGGGCAAGAGCCGGTGAACACCGTTTCGGCGTACGCCCAGCCGGAGGAGCGGGACGCGGAGGCGAGCGTACGGCCCAAGCGGCTCGCCGAGTTCATCGCCCAGCACCGGGTACGCGAGCAGCTGGAGCTGTTGCTGCAGGGGGCCATGCGACGCGGCAGCCCGCCCGACCATATCCTGTTCTCCGGGCCACCTGGCTTGGGGAAGACGACGCTGGCGATGATCGTCGCGGCCGAGCTGGGCAGCGGGCTGCGGATGACCAGCGGTCCGGCGATCGAGCGCTCCGGCGACCTGGCCGCGATCCTGACCAGCCTGTCCGCCGGCGACGTGCTGTTCATCGACGAGATCCACCGGATCGCGAAGCCGGCCGAGGAGCTGCTCTACAGCGCGATGGAGGACTTCCGGGTGGACGTGGTGGTCGGCAAAGGGCCGGGCGCCACCGCGATCCCGCTGGACGTCGAGCCGTTCACGCTGGTCGGCGCGACCACCCGGTCCGGCCTGCTGACCGGGCCGATGCGGGACCGGTTCGGCTTCGTGGCGCATCTGGACTTCTACGCGCCGGGTGATCTGGAGGTACTGCTGCACCGCTCGGCGGGCATTCTCGGGGTGCCGCTGATGCCGGACGGTGCGATCGAGATCTCCGGCCGGTCCCGGGGTACCCCGCGGATCGCCAACCGGCTGCTGCGCCGGGTCCGCGACTTCGCCGAGGTACGGGCGGACGGGGTGGCCAGCGTCGAGGTGGCCCGCGCCGCGCTGGACGTGTACGACGTGGACGCGCTGGGCCTGGACCGGCTGGACCGGGCGGTGCTGGCGGCGCTGGTCGACTCGTTCGGCGGCGGGCCGGTGGGAGTCACCACGCTGGCGGTGGCGGTCGGTGAACAGCCGGATACCGTGGAGGAGGTGTGCGAGCCGTACCTGGTCCGGGCCGGGCTACTCGCCCGTACACCCCGCGGCCGTGTTGCCACGGGCCACGCGTGGCGCCATCTAGGACGTACGCCCCAAAATGGTACGTTCGGCGCCGGCGCTACGGCAGCGCCCGACCTGTTCAGCGTCGAGCCCTGACGGAGGCGTCCCGGCTCGTGATAGGACCGTGATCTATGCCCGTTTCGGCGGCGTGGGTCACACCGACTAGACTCGCCGCGGTCCGAACAGAGGACAAAACCAGCCCCGCCGGTACGGCGTTCGTGTCCGCAGGGCCAACCGGAAGGTCGACAGACGTGCAACTCGCAGCCAGCTCCTCAGGTGGCAGCAGCTGGTCGCTGCTGTTCATGATGGCCCTGATCTTCGGTGCGATGTACTTCCTCATGATCCGTCCGCAGCAGCGGCGGCGCCGCGCGGTGGAGTCCATGCAGTCCGCGATCGGCGTCGGCGACGAGATCGTCACGGTCGGCGGGCTGTACGGCACGGTTGTCGATATCGACGACGAGACCGTGACGCTGGAGGTCTCGCCCGGCGTGGAGAACCGCTACGCGCGGGCCGCGATCGGCCGGGTGGTCACCTCGGCCGCCGTTGATGAGGACGATGAGGTGGATGAGGACGCCGACGACGTCGAGGACGTGGAAGACGTGGTAGACGAGACCACCGACGCGGTGAAAGCCAAGAACGCCAAGGACTGAGCGACGGCGCGGGCCGGGCAGCCCGCGCCCAGCCAACCCGCCTCCCGCGCCGGTGCCGGACCGGTCAGCGAGTACTCAGGTTCGCTGGGGATACTGATTCACCGCCCCCGCAGCACCACCCCGGCTGCGGACCACTCGATACCAGGGAGACTTGACGGCCGTGGCACCACCTCAGGGACAGATGCGCCCCGGGCGGCAGCTTGTCGCGCTCGGCATCATCTTCGCGATCCTGTACGCGTTGGTCTTTCTCGGCGGCAAGGGCGGCTTCAGCAGCCGGCTGAACCCCAAGCTCGGCCTGGACCTGGTCGGCGGGACCCGGGTCACGCTGATCGCGAAGACCCTGGACGGCAAGGCGCCCAAGGCCGACTCGCTGGAGCAGGCCCGCCGGATCATCCAGAGCCGGGTGGACAGTCGCGGGGTTTCTGAGGCCGAGGTGGTCACCGAGGGCAACCAGAACATCGTGATCTCGGTGCCCGGCCAGAGCAACGACGCCGTGAAGGACGTCGGGCAGGCCGCCCAGCTGCGCTTCCGCAAGGTGCTCAACCTGACCCAGGACATCGGGGACACCACCACCCCGACCGCGACACCGTCCGCGAGCGCAACCCCGTCGTCGTCCGCGTCCGCATCCGCGAAGGCGAGCGCGAGCGCCACGCCGAAGGCCAGCGCCACCCCGAGCGCCACCGCCACGACCTCACCGACCGCGGCGGCGACGACCGCCGCGCCGAGCGCCAGCCCGACCGCGGCACCGCCGCCGGGACAGGCCGACGTCAAGGCGAAGGTGGGTGCGGCCGCGTGGCAGGCTGCCTCCGCGCTGACCGCCCCGTTCGACCCCGGCGCGGACGCGGCCGAGGCGGCCGTGCTGGCCCCGTTCAAGACGTTGACCGGACCCGAGGTCAGCGCGTTGCCGGTCGCGA
>DASRRF010000052.1:0-3040 GCA_035695905.1 Micromonosporaceae bacterium
TCGTCCTCGGCGACTACCTGTTCGAGGGCGGGGAGAACGGCCAGTTCCACATCGTCAAGCTGAACCGCGGCTACGGCCCCGATGGCAAGGTCAGGGTCAACCCGAAGCTCGTCTTCCACGCGCCGAGCTGGGATGCCCAGCTGCTGCACGACATCGGCGACTCGATGGTGTCCGTGGAGAACTCGGTGGCGGTCTACGGCAACGTGGTCTACTTCGCGAACTCGGGTGGGCTCGTGCAGGGCTGGGATATCGGCGGCCTGGCTCAAGGCCGTACCCCCACAAGGGTTTTCCGGTTCTGGACCGGCGACGACACGGACGCCTCGGTGGTGGTGGACGAGACCGGGGCGCTGTATGTCGGCTCGGAGTACGAGCGGCGCACCGCGCGGTCGAAGACGGTCGGGCAGATCATGAAGCTGGATCCGACCCGCGCGGACAACCCGGTGGTGTGGAAGCTCTACGACTACGGTCCGGTGCCGTCCGGGATCTGGGGAACCCCGGCGCTCTACAAGGACATCGCCATCTTCGACACCACCGGCGGGGATGTCATGGGCATCGACCGGGTGACCGGCGCGGTGCGGTGGAAGTTCCACCTGCCGGGTGCGGAGACCTGGCAGTCCCCGGTGGTGGTGGACGATGTGCTGTTCCTCGGCGATTGCACCGGGGTCATGCACGCGTACGACGTCGCGGACACCAAGGCCCAACCGACTCCACTGTGGAGCCTCAAGGTGGGCGGGTGCATCGAGGCGACGCCGGCGGTGTGGAAGGGCAGTCTCTATTTCGGTACGCGGGCCGGCGCGATCATAGCGTTGGGCAGATGAGAGGGGTACGGCGATGACCAGACGCGCGCTGCTCGGTACGGCCGCCGCGGGGCTGCTCGCGGCAAGCCTGTTGACCGCCGCCGGACCCGCCGCGGGGGAGCCGCCGGGCAAGATACTGGGCTACTCCGCGCAGATCCGCCGGGCCGCGTACGGCGTGCCGCACATTACCGCGGACAGCTTCGCCAGCCTCGGCTTCGGGGTGGGCCAGGTGCAGGCCGAGGACAACATCTGCGTGATCGCGGAGCGGATAGCCACCTCCAACGCCACCCGGGCGCTGTTTTTCGGGGCCACCGACGCGAACGTGCGCAGCGACCTGTTCTTCCAGAAGGCGAAGGACGACGGCAGCGCGGAGCGGTTGCTCGCCGGCGTGCCCGACGGGGTGCACGCACCGTCGCGCCAGGCGCGCGACCTGGTCCGCGGGTTCGCCGCGGGCTACAACAACTTCCTGCGGCACACCGGAGTGGCGAACCTGACCGACCCGGCCTGCCGCGGCAAGCCGTGGGTACGCCAGGTCAACGAGCTGGACCTGTGGCGCGCCACCTGGGCCAGCCTGGTCCGGGCCAGCTCGCGCGCGCTGCTGGACGGCATCGTGGCCGCGGCACCGCCGGGAGCAGCGGCGGCACCGTCCACTGTGGCCATTCAGATCGATCCGGTCGGGATCGGCAGCAACGCGTACGGGCTGGGCCGCGACGCCACCACCAACGGCACCGGTATCGTGCTGGCGAACCCGCACTTCCCGTGGGACGGCGCGGAGCGGTTCTACCGGATGCACCTGAAAATCCCCGGGGTGTACGACGTCGAGGGCGCCGCGCTGATCGGCGACGCGATCGTCACCATTGGACACAACGCCACTCTCGGCTGGAGCCACACGGTGTCCACCGCGCGCCGGTTCGTCTGGCACCGGCTGGCGCTGGTGCCCGGCGACCCGACCGCGTACCTGTTCGACGGCCAGCCGGAGAAGATGACCGCGCGCAGCGTCACCGTGCAGGTGCCCTCGCCGGCCGGCGGTACCGTGCCGGTCACCCGTACCCTCTACGACACGCGGTTCGGCCCGGTCGTCGTGGTGCCCGGGACGTTCCCGTGGACCACGACCAGCGCGTACGCCATCACCGATGTCAACGCGGGGAACAACCGCGCGGTGGACGGCTGGCTGCAGATGGGCCGGGCCGGCACGGTACGCGAGCTGAAGGCGGTGCTCGACCGGTACCAGTTCCTGCCCTGGGTGAACGTGATCGCGGCGGATTCGACCGGCGAGGCGATGTACGGCGACCACTCGGTGATCCCCCGGGTCACCCCCGAGCTTGCCGCGGCCTGCATCCCGGCCCCGTTCCAGCCGCTGTACGCGGTGAGCGGCCAGGCCGTGCTCGATGGGTCTACATCGGACTGTGCACTGGGGACAGACCCGGACGCGGCGGTACCCGGGATCCTCGGCCCGGCCCGGCTGCCGGTCCGTTTCCGCACCGATTACGTGACCAACTCCAACGACAGCTACTGGCTGGCCAACCCGCAGCAGCCGCTGGAGGGCTTCTCCCGCATCATCGGCGACGAGCGGACACCGCGCAGCCTGCGTACCCGGCTCGGTCTGCTACAGGTGCAGCAGCGGACGGCCGGTACGGACGGCTTGCCGGGCACCGGGTTCACCGCGGAGCGCCTGTGGCAGGTCGAGTTCGGCGACCGGGCGTACGGCGGCGAGCTGGTCCGCGACGACCTCGTGGCGCTGTGCGACGCGAACCCGACCGCGAAGGCGGCCGACGGCAGTACGGTCGGCCTCACCGGCGCGTGTGCCGCGCTGCGCGGCTGGGATCTACATACCAATGTGGACAGTCGAGGAGCGCACGTGTTCACCGAGTTCGCGCTGGCCGGTGGGATCAGGTTCGCCGACCCGTTCATCGGTACGGACCCGGTGAACACGCCACGCCGGCTGGCGGTCGCCGACCCGCGGGTGCTCACCGCGCTGGCCACCGCGGTACAGCGGCTGGGCGGGATCCCGCTGGACGCACCGCTCGGCGCTATCCAGACCGAGCCGCGCGGGGCCGAACGGATCCCGATCCACGGCGGCCGGCACGAGATCGGCAGCTTCAACGTGATCACCGCGCCGCTGGTACCGGGCGCCGGCTACCCGAAGATCGTGCACGGCTCGTCGTTCGTGATGGCCGTCGAGTTCGGCCCGGATGGGCCGTCCGGCCGGCAGATCCTGACCTACTCGCAGTCCACCAACCCGA
>DASRRF010000053.1:0-5869 GCA_035695905.1 Micromonosporaceae bacterium
CGGCCGGCTCGCGCCGATCGCCGGATCCACTGTGGACGCCCCGGTCGCCGTCGTACTCGACTATCCCAGCGGCTGGGCACAGCAGGCACCCAGCCAGCCGAGTGCCGCGCTGGACACCTTCGCCGAGATACGGCGCTGGCACGCGGCGTTGTGGCGGGCCGGCGTCACCGCCGACGTGGTCCACCCGGCAGCGCGGCTGTCCGGCTACCGGGCGGTGTTCGTACCCTCGCTCTATCTCGTCGACGACGGCGCGGCGGCGAACCTGGCGTCGTACGCGCGCGCCGGCGGTACTCTCGTCATCGGTCCGTACAGCGGCGTGGTCGACGAACACGACCACGTCCGGCTGGGGGGCTACCCCGGCGCGTTCGGCGACCTGCTCGGCATTCGCGTCGAAGAGTTCTGCCCGCTCCCCGATGGTGAGGCCGTGCAGCTGACAGATGGATCGCGCGCACACACCTGGACCGAGCGCGGCCGGTCCGAGGGCGCGGATGTGGTCGCCGCGTTCCAGGACGGCCCCGCGGCCGGCGATCCCGCGGTAACCCGGCACGGCACCGCGTGGTACGTGGCCACCCGGTTGGCCGACGCCTCGCTGGACCGGTTGCTGCGTACCGTGTTGGCTACCGCCGGAGTCGGCGCGACGGTGCCCGGCACGCCCACGGGCATCGAGGCGGTCCGGCGCCGGGCCGCGGACGGGTCCACGTACCTGTTCCTGTTCAACCATGGCGACGGGCCGGCAAGCGTGCCCGCCACCGGCACAGACCTGCTGACTGGTACGGCGTGGCCGGCTCCGGCCGGGCTGCCGGCCGGCGGCGTCGCCGTCATCGAGGAGGCCACCTGATGCTCGCCCAGCAACGTCAAGCGGCCATCCTCGATCGGGTACGCACCAACGGCGCGGTCAAGGTGAGCGATCTGGTCGCGGAGTTCAGCGTCTCCGACATGACCGTCCGGCGCGACCTCGAAGTGCTCGCCGATCGCGGCCTGCTGGCGAAGGTGCACGGCGGGGCGACCGCGGTGCACCCAGGCTCGACCGACGAGCCGGGATTCGCGGCCAAGGCGATCCGGCAGCGCGCGGAGAAGTCCGCGATCGCCGCGCGCGCTTCGCAACTGGTCAAGCCGGGCACCGCGATCGCGCTGTCCGCCGGTACGACCACCGCCGAGCTTGCCCAGCGACTCATCGACGTACCCGAGCTGACCGTGGTGACGAACTCGATCCCGGTGGCCGACGTCTTCTACCGGGCCGGTAGGACCGATCAGACCGTGGTACTGACCGGCGGCGTACGCACACCGTCGGACGCGCTGGTCGGACCGGTCGCGGTGGCCGCCATCCGTTCGCTGCACCTGGATGTGCTCTTCCTCGGCGTACACGGAATGAGCGAGCGGGCCGGTTTCACCACGCCGAACCTGATGGAGGCGGACACGGACCGGGCGCTGGTCGCCGCGGCCGAACGGCTCGTGGTGCTTGCCGACCATACGAAATGGGGCACCGTCGGCATCTCCTCCATCGCCGCGCTCTCCGACGCGGACGTACTGGTGACCGACGCCGGGCTGCCCGCGGCCGCACGTACCACCCTGACCGAGGCGGTGGGCGACATCATCGTTGCGGAGCCCCGGTGAGCACCCGGAGTTGCCGCTGGGCGGCCCGGTGAAGCGGACGGCGATCCATCTGGCCGACGGGCGCGAGCTCATCTACTTTGACGAGCGCGACGACGCCGTACGGGCCGAAGTGGACAGACGCGCCCTGCCCACCCCGCCGCCCGCCTCGCACCTGCGGTACGACCCGTTGACCGACGAGTGGGTGGCGATCGCCGCGCACCGGCAGAGCCGTACCCACCTGCCGCCGTCGGACGAGTGTCCACTGTGTCCGTCCACACCGGAGCGGTCGACGGAGATCCCGGCGTACGACTACGACGTGGTGGTCTTCGAGAACCGATTCCCGGCGCTGAGCCACCGGCTGCCGATGGACCTGCCGACCGAGCCGACCACGGCGTACTCGCCGGAGCGCCCCGCTCTCGGCCGGTGCGAGGTGGTGTGCTTCACTGCGGACCACGACGCCTCGTTCGCCTCGCTCTCCCCCGAGCGGGTACGCACCGTCCTGGATGTCCTGGCCGACCGGACCGCCGAGCTATCCACCGAGTCCACAGTGGAGGAAGTGTTCTGTTTCGAGAACCGCGGGGTGGAAATCGGGGTGACCCTGCACCACCCGCACGGGCAGATCTACGGGTTCCCGTTCGTCGCGCCGCGCACCCGTACCCTGCTGGCGGCCGCCCGCCGGCACGCCACGTCCACCGGCGGGCGGAACCTGTACGCCGACGTGCTCGCCGCGGAGCGGGCCGCGCAGGTCCGGGTCGTCGCGTCGAACCACCACTGGACCGCGTACGTGCCGGCCGCGGCGCGCTGGCCGTTCGAGGTGCACCTTGCGCCGCACCGCCGGGTCGCGGACCTGCCGGGCCTGGACGACGACGAGCGCGACGCGTTCGGCCCGCTCTACCTGGACGTGCTGCGCCGGTTCGACGGACTGTTCGGCGCGCCGATACCGTACATCTCGGCGTGGCACCAAGCTCCGGTGCGCTCCGGCCGCGACCTGGCGTACCTGCACCTGCAACTGTTCACCGTGCAACGAGCCGCGGGCCGGTTGAAGCACCTGGCCGGTACGGAGTCGGCGATGGGTGTGTTCGTCAACGACGTGCCACCCGAGGAGGCGGCCCGGATGTTGCGGCGGGACTAACAGACCAGTCGGGCACCGGACCAGTCGGCATGGTCGAAGTCCTTGCCGTTGCCGGCATCGGAGACCACCAGATGCAGCGTGCTCCGCCCGGCGATGTCCACATTCACGGTGGCCACCCCGGTGGTGACCGTCGGGCTGGTGTAGAGGGTTACCCCATCGGCGACAACGGAGAACACCACGCTCCCCCGGCCGGCGGTCTCGGCGTCAACTCCGGCGACCGCGGTGAACCGTGCGCAGCCGGCCACCGGCAGCGCGATGTCGGCCGCCGCGTGTGCGCCGATGCCCTTGACGTGGCTCACCCCGCCGACGGTCAGTACGGCGCCGTCGCCGGCCGCTTGCTCGGCGTTGGACTGGTCCCGCTCGGCAGGACCCCAGCCGTTGGTGGCCGAGGACCAGGTACGGTCCGAGGCGTACGAGCCGGCGCCGGCCGCGGTACACGTCAGGGCGGCGTTGCCCCAGTCGGCGTGGTCGGAGTTGATGCCGTTGCGGCCATCGGTAACCCGTAGCTCCACTGTGGAGTATCCACCGGTGGGCACGGTCAGCGTGGTGGGCCCGTCGCTGACCGTCTTAACCCCGCTGTACGCGAGCAGCTGGCCGTCGCCGTACACCTGGAACCTGACACTGCCGTTGCTGGTCTTCTCGTCATCGACGCCGACCTGCGCGGTGAGCAACGGGCACGCCCGGCCGAGCCAGAGGTGTACCGCGGCATCGGCGTGCATGCCGAGCCCGGTGGCGTAGGTGCTGCCGTTGATGGTCAGCGTGGTCCCGTCGCCGGCCGCCTGCTCGCCGTTGGACTCGTTGCGCTCGACCGGCCCCCACCCGTTCGAGCTGGCCAGCCACGCCATGCTGCCGATCTGGTAGCTGCCCGCCGCCGGGGCGGGTTGCATCGAGCCGGTCCGGCTGACCCGGTACATCACCACGCCGTGGCTGGGCACGCTGGCGGAGATGGCGCCGGACGTGCTGGAGGTGGCGCCGGTCCACAGGTTGCGCAGGCCGTACGACGACGAGCCGCCGAGGCCGGCCTCGGCCGCGCTCGTGGTAATCGTCGCGGCCGCCGCGGTCCGGTTGAGCAGAACCACCGCCGCGGAGCCGTCGGACATCGGCTTCGCCCAGATCTCGGTCTCCCCGAGGTCGCGCACCCGGCGGCCCTGCGAGCCGCCCCAATCCTGGTTCACCGCAACGACATCGGGGTTGCCGACAATGCCGAGCGTGGTGCTGGACACGGTACGCAGGTCGTTGCCGAGCAGCAGCGGCGAGCTGAGCAACGCCCAGAGGCTGAAGTGCGCGGTGTACTCGGTCGTGGTCATACCGCCGTTGCCGACCTCCAGCATGTCCGGATCGTTGTACCCACCCCGCCGGGCAAACGGTTCCAGGCCCGCCTGCTGGTCGAGCAGGCTGGTCATGCTGGCCCACGAGTCGGAGATGTCGCCGGTGGTACGCCACAGGCTGCCGCCGACCGTTGGACCGAACAACCACGGACTCTCCTGGCCCCAGTTGCACACGCTGTAGACGATCGCCCGCCCGCTGGCCCGCAGCGCGTCCCCCATCACCTTGTACCGCTGAGCTGCCGGCCGTCCCTGGTTGTTGCAGTTGTCGTACTTCAGATAGTCCACTGTCCACAGTGCGAACGTCTGTGCGTCAACCGCCTCGTGATCCAGGCTGCCCGGCAGTCCCTGGCAGGTTGCCGTACCGGCGGATTCGTAGATGCCGAGCTTGAGCCCGCGGGCATGCACGTAGTCGGCCAGCGCCTTGATGCCGGACGGGAACCTGGTGGCATTCGCCTGCAGCCGACCCTGACTGTCCCTAGTGGACGCCATCCAGCAGTCGTCGATGTTGACGTAGCGGTACCCGACGTCGTCCAGGTTGTTCGCCACGATGGCGTCCGCGGTCGCCTTGACCAAGCTCTCGTCGATGTTGCAGTGGAACTTGTTCCAGCTGTTCCAACCCATCGGCGGAGCCGTGAGCGCCACGATGGGCGTCGCGGCCGTTGCTGGCGCGGGCTCCAGCAGGGGTACGGCGAGAGCGGCGGCACCGGCGGTGAGTACGGCCAGAACGGGGCTGGCGATCCTGCGCATCGGGCACCTCCGGTGGTGAGCGACTTCGTTCGATAGTGATTGAATGTGTTGAATACTGTTTCTAGCGCACACCGGGGTACGTGCACAAGAGTCGATATCTGTCGACCGGGTGTCATATCCCCCGGCTAGAGTTCGGGACATGGCCGTAGCCGATCTCCGCGTGCCGGTCGAGCCCGGCGTTGAGCTGCACGTTCGAAGCTGGTCTGGGCCGGACCGGGCCGATCCCGGTCCGGGCGGGGCCGACCGGCGGGGGTTCCTGCTCGTGCACGGCCTGTCGTCCAACGCGCGGCTGTGGGACGAGGTTGCTGCCCTGCTGGCCGCCGCCGGCCACCCGGCATGGGCGGTCGACCTGCGCTCGCACGGCGAGTCCGATGCGCCGGCCGACGGTTACGACTGCCCCACCGCCGCCGCGGATCTCGCCGCGGTCGCGGACGCGTTCGGCCTGACCGGCTTGATCGTCGCCGGCCAGTCGTGGGGCGGCAACGTGGTGGTCCGGCTCGCCGCGCAGCGGCCCGACCTGGTGGCCGGCCTGGCCCTGATCGACGGCGGCTGGATCGATCTGGCCGGGCAGTTCGGCTCGTGGGAGGAGTGCGCCGCCGCGCTGCGCCCACCCGAGCTGGACGGCCTGCGGGCCGAGCGGTTGCGGATCGTCCTGCGCACCTCGCATCCGGACTGGTCGGCCAGCGCCATCGAGGCCACCGTGGCCAACCTGCGGGAGCGCCCGGACGGCACGCTTGAGCGGCGGCTGTCGATCGACCGGCACATGCTGATCGTGCGCAGCATGTGGGACTACCCGCCGCAGCCGCTGTTCGCCCAGGTCCGTGCGCCCGTCCTGCTGATGCCCGCGATGCCGGCGGCCGAGGCGGGGGCGGCCCGGCGGCGCGAGGTCGTGGCGCAGGCCGCGACCGTGTTCCCGCAGGCGACCATCCGGGAGTACGCGGGGGCCGACCACGACCTGCACGCCCAACACCCGGACGAAGTCGCAACCGACCTACTGACCTTGGCCGTGAGCGAGCGAGCGAACCAGCAAACAGAGTCGGTGAGTTCGCAATGACCCGACTTCTGGTGA
>DASRRF010000054.1:0-4936 GCA_035695905.1 Micromonosporaceae bacterium
TGTGCTCGGCCAGCTCCGGCCGGGTCAGCGGCGGTACGCCGAACAGCGCGGCGAGTACGGTGCGCCCGGCGGTCTCCCCGCTGACTGTCATTGGCCCTCCTCAGAGTCTCAACTGGTACACGTCTGGCGCCCGGGTCTTGACGTGCCGGCGGTACCCGAGTACGACTTTGTTAGGCAGCCTACTTAACTATATTCGAGAGGGGCTGAGATGTCCCAAGAACTATCCCGCCGTACTCTTCTGCGGCTCGGCGCGGTGGCCGGCGCCGGCGTGTTGGTCGGCGGATGCGACATCGGCGGCGGTGCGAAGAGCGGCGAACAGGGCAGCGGCGAGGGCAAGGTCACCGCGCTGTTCATGCAGCAGGCCGGGTACTCCGAGGCCGACATCCGGGCGATGACCGCCGACTTCGTTGCGGCCCACCCGAAGGTCCAGGTCGAGCCGACGTTCGTGGCGTACGAAGCGCTGCACGACAAGATCGTGGCTGCCGCGCCCGCGGGCACCTACGACGTCGTGCTCATCGACGTCATCTGGCCGGCCGAGTTCGGCAGCAAGAAGATTGTCACCGACGTGACCGGCCAGTTCCCGGCCGCATGGAAGACGGACATGCTCGGCGGGGCGCTCGCCACCGCCGAGTACCAGAGCAAGTTCTACGGCGTACCGTGGATCCTCGACACCAAGTACTTCTTCTACAACACCGAGATGCTCGGCAAGGCCGGTGTTGACGCCGCCAGCCTGTCCACTTGGGACGGTGTGCTGGCGGCGGCGAAGACGTTGCGGGACAAGAAGGTCATCGACCACCCGCTGCTCTGGAGCTGGAAGCAGGCCGAGGCGCTGATCTGCGACTACACCCAGCTGCTCGGGGCGTACGGCGGGAAGTTCCTCTCCGACGACGGGAAGTCCGTGGCGTTCGACACCGGCGGCGGCCTACAGGCGCTGGAGGTTATGAAGCGCACCCTCGACGAGGGGCTGAGCAACCCCAACTCGATGGAGTCGCTGGAGGACGACGTTCGCAAGGTGTTCTCCGAGGGCGGCGCGGCGATGGCGCTGAACTGGACGTTCATGTTCGCCGCCGCGAACGACCCGGCACAGTCCAAAGTGGCCGGAAAGGTCGCTGCCCAGCAGACGCCGGCCGGCCCGTCCGGCGCACCGGGTTGCAACGGCTCGATGGCGCTGTCGGTCACCTCGGGCAGCAAGAACCAGAAGGCCGCCTGGGAGTACATTACGTACCTCACCAGTGCGCCGGTGCAGAACAAGTACGCGAAGAGCTCGCTGCCCTGCTGGGCGGCGTCCTATTCGGACAGTCAGGTGATCGCGACGTCGCCGCAGATGGTTGCGGTGGCCAAGAAGGGCCTGGCGAGCCTGATCGCCCGGCCGCAGGTGCCGCGCTACAACGAGATCAGCCAGATCCTTCAGGTGGAGGTGCAGAAGGCGTTGCTCGGCTCGAAGACACCAAAGCAGGCCCTGGCGGACGCCGCCAACCAGGCGCGGTCGTTGCTGTCTTGAGACTGCCCGGCCTGACCCGCCGGCCGGCGCCCCGAGTCCGGGGCGCCGGTCTGGCCTTCCTGCTGCTGCTGCCGGCCGCGCTGGTCGTCTTCGGCGTGGTGCTCTACCCGGCCGGCCGGGCACTGGTCATCTCGTTCTACGACGTCGACAGCCCGTTCCCAGGCGAGTACCCGTTCCGCGGGCTCGCGAACTATGTGGATATCCTGCGCAGTAGCCGGTTCTGGACCGCCGCCGGGCACACCGCGTACTTCACCGTTGTGTCCACAGTGGCCGAACTCGTGCTCGGCGTCGGGTTGGCCCTGCTGCTCGCCGCGCCGCTGCGTTTCCGCTGGCTGTTCCGCGCGGTGGTGATTCTGCCCTGGGCGTTACCCACGATCGTCAACGGCGCGATGTGGCGGTGGATCCTCAACGCCGAGTACGGAGTTCTCAACGCGTTGCTCACCCAGCTGCACCTGCAGGAGAGCTACCGGTCGTGGTTGGGCACGAACCCGTTCCTCGCGCTGAACATGGTGATTGTCGCCGACGTGTGGAAGAACACGTCGCTCGCCGCGTTCTTCCTGCTCGCCGGCTTGCAGACGATACCGGCGGAGATCCGCGAAGCGGCCCGGGTGGACGGTGCCGGCCCGGTACGCGCTTTCCTCACCATCACGCTGCCGATGCTGCGCCCGACGATCGCGGTCGTTCTGGTGCTGCGTACCATCGAGGCGTTCAAGGTCTTCGACATCATCTACGTGATGACCGGTGGTGGGCCGGCCAACGGAACGCAGACCGTCACGTTCCTCACCTACCTGCAGGCGTTCTCCGCGCAGCGGTTCAGCTACGGCGCCGCGCTGGCGTATCTGACCGTGCTGGCGATCCTGGTCCTGGCCATGTTGTATCTGCGCCTGCTGAGGCAGAGCGAGATGAGGGCGATATGAAGCCCAGCCGCGGTTATCGCGTGCTCATCCACGCCGCGGCGCTGGTCGCGATGGTGGTGATTCTCGCGCCGTTCCTGTGGTTGGCGTATTCGTCGGTGGTCGGCCAGACGGACCTGCTCTCCCGGCCGATGCACTGGTGGCCCGGGCGGTTCACGCTGACCCGCTACCGGGAGATCTTCGCCGGGCAGGACGTCAGCGTCGCGCGCCAGTTCCGTAGCGCGCTGGTGAACAGCATGCTCGTCGCGACCGGCACCGTCGCCGTTTCGCTGTCTGTCGGCGTCCTCGGCGGGTACGCACTGGCCCGGCTGCGCTTCCCGTTGCGGCGTACCACTCTGCTGTCGTTTCTGGTCACCTACATGCTCCCGCCGATCGCCCTACTCATCCCGCTCTACCTGCTGTTGTCCCGGGTGCACCTGCTGGACACCAGGATCGGGCTGGTGGTCGTCTACTGCTCGCTGGCTACCCCGTTCTCGCTGTGGACGATGAGCAACTTCTTCGGCGTACTCCCGGTGGACCTGGAGGAGGCCGCCCGGGTCGACGGGTGCAGCCGGCTCGGCGCGCTGGTCCGGGTGATCCTGCCGCTGTCCCGGCCGGGCATCCTGGCCACCGCGCTGTTCGCGTTCCTGCTGTGCTGGGACGAGTTCCTCTACGCGCTCATCTTCACGTCCACATCGGACTCGAAGACCATCCCGGTGGCGATCGCCGAGTTCACCGGGCGCAACGCCGTCGACTTTGGACTGATCGCCGCCGCCGGCGTGCTCGCCGCGCTGCCACCGATGTTCATCACCCTGGTGTTCCAGCGCAACCTCGTCGAGGGGCTCTCGGCCGGCGCGGTCAAGGCATGACGGACTTCCTGGCCGCGGTACGGGCCCAGCCCGAGATGCTGGAGCGCTCGGCCCGGTCGATGCTCGCCGCGCTGGCTTCGATGGGCGGCGCACCGGCTGGACTGCGTACCGGCCGGCTGCTCGCGTTCGGCATGGGATCCAGCGGGCACGCCGCTGCCGGCTTCGCCGGGTGGCTGCGTACGCTCGGCCGGCCCGCGTCCGCCCTGACAGCGTCCCTTGTGGACGGTCCAGATCTGGCCGATGGGTACCTCGCGATCAGCCAGTCCGGCCGCAGCCGGGAGACCGTCGAGGCGCTGTCCGTCCTGAGTGGACCGAACCGGGTCGCGATGACCAGCTATCCCGGCGCGCCGCTGGGTACGGCCACGGACGCCGTACTGCCCCTGGACTGCACTGTGGACAGTCGAGTGTCGACGGCCAGCTACACGGCCATCCTGCAGGCGCTCGGGTTGCTCGCCGACGCGCTGGCCGGGCGGCCGTGCACGGACTGGGCGGCGCTGCCCCGGCTCGTCGCGCAGGCGCTGGACGCGGATGCCGGGCCGGTCGCGGACGCGCTCGCCTGCGTACGGGCCGTGGACGTCATCGCCACCGGTCATCGGGTCGCCTCCGCGGGAGCCGCCGCGCTGCTGGTACGCGAGGCGTTGCGACTGCCGGCCGCGGCGTACCCGACCGACGACTACCGGCACGGCGCGCTGGAGGTGGCGGGGCCGGGGCACGGCGTGCTCGTCTTCGGCGCCGGCCGGCACATGGCGCTCGCCGCCGAGCTGGCCGGGTACGGCGCGACGGTGATCCTGGTGACCGACGAGCCAGGGAAGCTGCCGCGCGCCACGAACCTGGTACCGCTGCGGCTGCCGGCGCTGCCTGGGCTGGCCGGCTGCGTGCTGGACATCGTGCCGGTCCAGCTCGCGGTAGCCGAGCTCGCGGCCCGGCGCGGTACCCCGATCGGACTGTTGCACATGCCCGCGGATACCAAACTGTCGGACTCCTGACCCCACTGGGCGGTCCGGCGTACCAGACTCCGCCCATGACCCTCACGGTCGTGGCGATTGCCGACTCCGCCCTGGTCCGGGTGGGCATCGCCGCGGCCATCGCGGCACACGCCGACCTGCGCCTGGCCGCCACCGCCGGCTCGATGGCCGAGGCCCAACCGCTGGTCAGCCGGCTGCGGCCGGACGTCACGCTGGTCGACAACGAGCTCGCCGACGGCGAGGGGCTCGCCTACGCCGCGCAGCTGCGCCGCGGCCGGCCGGACCTCGGCCTGGTGCTGATCGCGCCGCGCAGCGATGATCTGCTGTTCCGGGCGCTGGACGCGGGAATCTCCGCGTACGTGCCGCGGTCGGCTCCGGTCGAAGAGGTGCTCGCGGCGATCCGGCACGCCGCCGCGGCGCCCGCGTCGTTCATCGCGCCGGACCTGGCCGCGGCGCTGGTCCGGCGGCGGCAACAGGCCAGCGCGCTCAGCCCGCGTGAGGTCGAGGTGCTCCGGCTGCTGGTGGACGGGTTGTCCGCGCAGCGCATCTCGTCGACGTTGCGGGTCAGCGAGTCCACCGTGAAGACGTACCTCGGCCGGGTCTACGACAAGCTGGGCGTACGCACCCGCGCGGAGGCGATGGACGCCGCGGGCCAGCTCGGGCTCGTCTAGGAGGCCGCTCCGGCTTCGCCAGGTTCGGTGTCGGGGG
>DASRRF010000055.1:0-2289 GCA_035695905.1 Micromonosporaceae bacterium
CATCGACATCGACCCGGCGCTGATCGCAACCGCCCGCCCCGCGCTGCAGTCCGTGGGCTACCAGCCGACCCTGGCGGCCGGCCACGGCTACGACGGCCTACCGGCCGGCGCACCGTACGACCGGATCATCGCCACCTGCGCCATCAACCACATCCCGCCGCAGTGGATCCGACAGCTCAACGATCGCGGCCGCATCGTGGCACCGCTGTTCGGCGACGGCTGCGGGCTCATGGTGCTCGACAAGACCGCCTCCGACGAGGTGGTCGGCCGCTTCGACTCGTACCTGGCCGGGTTCATGCCGCTGCGGCAACAGCTCACCAACCCGCTCGCCCCCGGGCACAGCTTGGGCAGTGGCCGGCACGGCATGGCCAACTACGGCACGACCAACCTGGACCCGCGACAGATAGCCGACGCCACGGCCGACCTGCTGCTCTTCCTGCACCTGCACATCCCCGGCCTGCGCGTAGGCAGCACCGACCGCGACGAGGGATCTGTCGTGGTGGCCAGCTCCCCAACCTCGCACGCAGACGTGTCTATGGACGCCGTCGCCGACCTGACCTGGCCGACCGTGCAACGCGGTCCGCAGCGGCTCTGGGACACCATCGAACACGCTGCCCGGCTCTGGCACACCCTCGGCAACCCCGGTCGACAACGCCTCGGCATCACCGCGCTCGACGACACCAGCCGGCAGTATGTGTGGCTGGACGACCCGAACGGCCCGTACTCCTGGACGATGCCGCTGTGAGGCGGAAGGCCCGTCAGGCACGGGCGATCGGGGCGAGCGTGGCGCCGGTCAGCCGGACCAGATCGGCCGGCAACACCTCGACCTGAAGCCCCCGCCTGCCGGCGCTGACGAAGACCGTTTCGTGGTCCGCCGCGGTCGCGTCCACCACCGTCGGCAGGGTGCTCCGCTGGCCGAACGGGCTGATCCCGCCGCGCACGTAGCCGGTCAGCCGCTCGGCGAGCGCGCGGTCGGCCAGGCCAGCGCGCTTTCCGCGTACCGCGGCGGCTAAGGCTTTGAGGTCGAGGTCGCCGGTGACCGGGACGATAGCAACCGTCGGCGCCCCGTCCACCTCGCTGACCAGGGTCTTGAACACCCGCTCGGGCGCGACGCCCAGCGCGGCGGCCACCGCGGCGCCGTAGTCCGGGGTGTCAGCGTCCACAGTGTACGGATGCAGCGTGTGCGCCACCTGCTGCCGCGCCAGCAGCGCGGTTGCCGGCGTACCCCGACTTGCCACGTTCCGACTCTAGGACACCGGCCGGCAGATGAGGGCTACGGGTGCGCCCGCCACCCTGGTCAGCACAACGGTCGCCGACTCCGGCCCGGCCAACCGGAGCTGGCGGCGTAGCCACTCGGGTTCCAGCGCCGAGCCGCGCTTGCGGATCTCGACCCGGCCGACGCCCCGGTCGCGCAGCGCGGCCCGCAGCCGCTTCAGCGAGAACGGCAGCGTCTCGTCGATCTGGAAGGCGCGGGCGAACGGCGAGTCCGGCGCGGCGGCGGCGTACACGTACGCGATCGTGGGGTCGCCGAGCACACCGTCCACTGTGGAGGCAAACTCGGCGACCAGGTGTGCCCGGACCACCGCGCCGTCCGCGTCGTAGACGTACCCGCGCGGGCCGGCCACCGGGGCGCTGCGCCGGCCCGAGCCGGTCAGGACGGCGGCGGCGGCGCCGCGCAGCACGGTGGCCCGACGCGGTACCTGAGCCAGTGGGCCGTACCAGAACGCCGCCTCGACGACCTCCCCGTCGGCCGACACCCACTCGGCCTCGGCGCCGGCCGGGATCCGCGCGTGGTCGATGCCGGGCGCGAGCTTGAGTACGGTCCGCGGTACCTGGGTACCGAGTGCGGCCACGAAATCCCAGGGTGGCGAGAACGCCGCGGGGTCGAACACCCGCCGCCCGCCCCGGCGACGGGCCGGATCGCAGAACACCGCATCCACATCGGACAGTGCCGCATCGCGTGCATCTCCACAGTGGACATCGACGAGGCCGGCCAGCCCGAGGGCGGCCATGTTGGCCACGGCCATGCTCGCGGTCACCGGGTCCAGCTCCACCGCGTGGACCCGGATGCCGGCCCTGGCGAAGGCGATCGCGTCCGCGCCGATGCCGCAACCCAGGTCGGCGACCGTACCCACCCCGGCGGCCCGCAACCGTTGCGCGCGCCTGGCCGCGACGACGGCCCGGGTGGCCTGCTCCAGTCCCGGCCCGGTGAAGAACATGACGCCGGCGTCCGCGCCGAACTTGCCCACCGCGCGCCGGCGCAGCCGCGCCTGGGTAAGCGCGGCGGCG
>DASRRF010000056.1:0-4688 GCA_035695905.1 Micromonosporaceae bacterium
AGTACGACCCGCAGCGCGGCGCGGGCATCCTGTCCGCCGAAGCCACTGCGGCCCCAGGCGGTCAGCGCGAGCGTGGTACCGACCGCGCCGATCAGGATCAGGATCAGTCCGATGACGACGCAGTACTCCAGCTTGAGGATCGCGGTCCACCGGTCGGCGCGGCGTTCGTGCACGATCCCCTCGTGCCGCCCGAAGATCTCGGCGAACCCGCCGAACAGCACCAGCTGGGCGCCGACGAGCATGGCCAGGCAGGCGTAGACCAGCGCGTTGACGTCCAGGCCGACGCCGCCGAGCGTGATCGGACCGCGTACCAGCGCGGCCGTGCCGAGCACCCCGATCAGGCCAAGTACCGCACCCGGCCAGATCAGCGTCTTGCGCGGCGCGAAGACCAGCAGGAACCGCAGGTGCCGCCAGCCGTCCCGCCAGGTACGCAGGTGTGGCGGCCGGCTGCGGCCGTCCGGGCGCAGCATGGTGGGTACCTCGACGATCGAGTACCGGGCCAGCGCCGAGCGGACCACGAGCTCGGAGGCGAACTCCATGCCGGGCATGCACAGGCCCAACGCGCGGATCCGGTCCCGGTTGAACCCGCGGATCCCGCAGTGGAAGTCGCCGACCCCCTTGAGCCCGAACAGCGCCCGGCCCAGCCAGGACAGCACCGGGTTGCCCAGGTACCGGTGCAGCGGCGGCATCGCGCCCGGGGCGATACCACCCCGGAACCGGTTGCCCATCACGACGTCGTGCCCCTCGCGCAGCTTCTCGATGAACGGGCCGAGGTTGGACAGGTCGTACGAGTCGTCCGAGTCCGCCATGATCACATAGTCGCCCAGAGCGGCGTCGATGCCCGCCAGCAGGGCTCCGCCGTACCCGCGGATCGGGGCTTTGACCACCCGCGCACCGTGCGCGACGGCGATCTCCTGCGACCCGTCGGTCGAGCCGTTGTCGCTGACGATGACCTCGCCGTGGACGCCGAGCTCGGCCAGCGAGCCGAGGGCCTTGTCCACACAGACGGCGAGTGTCTCCGCCTCGTTGAGGCACGGAAGAATGACACTGACCTCAATCACGGTTGTGCCTTTCTAGACAGCCCGGAATGCCAGCCGCCAGTACGCTGACATGATCGCATTCAACATCGCCTGGCCGGGCACCCGGATCAGTGGAGTGTCCAGCCGGTCGGCCAGCACCCGCATCCAGACCCGGTGCGGCACCGTGCGCTCGCGTTCCAGCGCCCGCCGCCGCTGCGCGATGTGCCCGCGGTGCCGCCACAGCCAGGCCCAGCCGCGGGCCTTGTCCGGCAGCCAACCCTGCCGCCAGGCCAGCAGCACCATGCCGAGCTCCAGGCCGAGCAGTGCCGGGGCGAGCACCAGCAACGCCCGCCAGCCCCACAACGTGGCGACGAACATCAACCGGTTGCGTTCGACGAGGTAGAACTTGCCGGGGTTGCGGCCGAACTCGTACCGGTGTATGGCGACCGCATCCGGCACGTTGACCACCCGCAGCCCGACCCGCCAGGTGCGGATCGACAGGTCGGCGTCCTCGTGGTAGGCGAAGTAGTTCTCGTCGAAACCGCCCAGCCGGTCCCAATGCGCCCGGGTGGTCACCAGGCACGCGCCCATCGCGCCGGCGGAATCCGTTGGCGCGGTACGGGTCTCCCGCTCGCCGAAGCCGCCGACCCAGCTCAACCCGAGTACGTGCACCACGTTGCCGCTGGAGTTGAGCAGGTCCGGGTCGCTGGACAGGCGTACCGCGCCGGCCGCGATGCCGACGTCCGGCCGCTGCAGCTCCTCCACGAGCCGGGCCAGCGTGGTCGGCTCAACTACCGCGTCGCCGTTGACCAGCGCCACGTACTCGCCGCTGGACGCGGCCACGCCGGCGTTGCACCCGCCGGAGTAGCCGAGGTTGTGTCCGGGCCGGACCACCAGCACACCGGGCAGCTCGCCGAGCACGTCCACGTCGTCGGTGGTACAGCCGTTGTCGACCAGGACCACATCGACGTCCACCTTCTCGGACGCGAGCAGGCTCTCCACGCTGCGGCGCAGCCACGGCTCGGCCTGCCACGCCAGCACGATCGCGCTGACCCGCGGTGAGCCCATCTCGATGTGCACGGTGGAACTACTCCTCGGCTGAGAAAGCGGGGTCGGCGAGCGCCCGGGCCAGCATGTCATACCAGGGCGGCAACGCAGCGAGGCCGGCCGCGGACCACCGGGCATGTCCCAGCACGCTGTAGTGCGGCCGGCGGGCTGGGCGCGGGTAGGCGGCACTGGTGGTCGGGCGTACCCGGTCGGGGTCCAGGCCGCGCCGGGCGAAGATCTCCCGGGCCAGGCCGTACCAGGTGGTCTGGCCGGACGCGGTGCCGTGGTAGGTCCCGGCCGGGGCGCGGCCGTCCAGCGCCGCGTCGGCCAGCTCGACCAGCCGGCCCGCCAGGGGGTACGTCCAGGTCGGCTGGCCCAGCTGGTCGTCCACCACGTCGATGGTGTCCTTCCCGGCGGCCAGCCGGAGCATGGTGCGGACGAAGTTCGGCCCGTGCGCGCCGTACAGCCACGCGGTACGGACCACGTACCCGGTGCCGGGCAGCAGCCGGGCCACCGCCCGCTCCCCGGCGAGCTTGCCGCGCCCGTACGCGTTGATCGGGGCGAGCGGGGCGTCCTCCGGGTACGGGCTGGCGGCGTCGCCGGCGAACACGTAATCCGTGGACACGTGTACCAGCACCGCCCGGCTGGCCGCGCACGCCTCGGCGAGGTGGGCCACCCCGGTGCCGTTGACCGCGGTGGCCGCGTCCTCGTGAGCTTCCGCGCCGTCCACGTCGGTCCAGCCGGCCGCGTTGATGACCACCCGGCGCCCGGCCACCGCGTCCTTCACCGCGGCCGGGTCGGTGATGTCCAGCGCGGCCCGGTCCAGCGCGGTAGCGCCCGGGAGCAGCGCGGCCAGCTCCCGGCCGAGCATCCCGCCGGCCCCGGTCACGAGCCAGCGCGTCATGAACGGGCCTTCAGCGGCTCCCACCAGTCCCGGTGGGTCCGGTACCACTCGACCGTGCCGGCCAGGCCGTCGTCGAAGCTGACCGCCGGGGCGTACCCGAGCTCGGTTTTGATCTTGCTGATGTCCAGGGCGTAACGCCGGTCGTGGCCCTTGCGGTCCTCGACGTAGCTGACCATGTCCCAGCCGGCCCCGCAGGCGTCCAGCAGCCGGGCGGTGAGCTCCTTGTTGGTCAGCTCGGTGCCGCCGCCGATGTGGTAGATCTCGCCCGGCCGGCCGCCGCGCAGCACCAGGTCGATCCCGGCGCAGTGGTCGGCCACATGCAGCCAGTCGCGCACGTTGCCGCCGTCGCCGTAGAGCGGCACCGTCCGGCCGTCCAGCAGGTTCGTCACGAACAGCGGGATGACCTTCTCCGGGAACTGGTACGGCCCGTAGTTGTTCGAGCAGCGGGTGACCACCACGTCCAGCCCGTAGGTCCGGTGGTACGCCAGGGCGAGCAGGTCGGAGCCGGCCTTGGCGGCCGAGTACGGCGAGTTCGGGGCCAGCGGCCAGGTCTCGGTCCACGATCCGTGCGGGATCGAGCCGTACACCTCGTCGGTGGACACGTGCACGAACCGCGGTACGCCGTGCCGCAGCGTCGCGTCCAGCAGGGTCTGGGTGCCCAGCACGTTGGTCGTCACGAACGGTGCCGCGCCGTGGATGGACCGGTCGACATGGGACTCGGCGGCGAAGTGGACCACCGCGTCGTGGCCGGGCAGCACCCGGTCGAGCAGGTCCGCGTCACAGATGTCACCGGGTACGAACGTCAGCCGGCCGGTGTCGCGTACCGGATCGAGGTTCGCCGGGTTGCCCGCGTAGGTGAGCTTGTCGAGTACGGTCACGCTGGCCCCGACGCAGTCCGGGTACGAATCGGACAGCAGCGTACGGACGTAGTGTGACCCGATGAACCCGGCGCCGCCGGTAACGAAGACCCTCACGGCGTCGAGAGTCTACGCTACGCTCCCGCGGGTGCGCGCAATTGTCCTCGCCGGCGGTACCGGCTCCCGGCTCTGGCCGATCACCCGGGCGATCTCCAAACAGCTGATGCCGGTCTTCGACAAGCCGATGATCTACTACCCGCTCAGCACCCTGGTCGGTGCCGGCCTGCGCGAAATTCTGATCATCACGACCCCGGAGGAACAGGACCAGTTCCGCCGCCTGCTCGGCGACGGCGCGCAGTTCGGCCTGCACCTGCGGTACGCAGCCCAGCCCCGGCCCGAGGGGCTGGCTCAGGCCTTCCTGATCGGTGCGGACTTTATCGGTACGGACTCGGTGGCGCTGATCCTCGGCGACAACATCTTCCACGGCGTGGGACTCGGCCGGCGGCTGCGCGAGGAGACCGGCGTGGTCGGCGGCCGGGTCTTCGCGTACCAGGTGGCCAACCCGGCCGACTACGGCGTGGTCGACTTCGATGCCTCCGGCCGGGTGCTGTCCATCGAAGAGAAGCCGGACCGGCCCAAGTCGCGGTACGCCGTACCCGGGTTGTACTTCTACGACAACCGGGTGGTCGAGATCGCCCGCGGGCTGACCCCGAGCGCCCGCGGCGAGCTGGAAATCACCGCGGTGAACGAGGCCTACCTGCGGGCCGGTGAGCTGACCGTGACCGTGCTGGACCGGGGCACCGCGTGGCTGGACACCGGTACGTTCAGCTCGCTGGTACAGGCCGCGGAGTTCGTCCGGGT
>DASRRF010000057.1:0-6370 GCA_035695905.1 Micromonosporaceae bacterium
GCCCGACCCCGCCATGGCCCATGCCGACCGTGCGTTCGTGCTCTCTGCCATCGTTTCCCCCGCTCCGGATCGATCTCCTTGCTCATGATCGACGGTACGCCGGATTGCACCGGCGGCTGCGTGTTCGCCGGAATTCCTCACGCCGCGAGGGCGCTCCTTCCCCGATCGAGCGCGCTCCCGCTACGCGGATACCGCTCGATCGGGGGAAGAGCGGCATCCCGCAGGCTAATTAGTACGATACGGGCAGGGGGTGGCGAATGCCGACGAATGATCAGCCACGCCGATCCCCGTTGCTGCTCGGACTCGCCGCCGGCACCGGCGCGCTGCTCGCGTTGACCGCGTTCATCGGCGTCCACCGGCTGCGGACCGTCCTGCTGATGCTCGTGCTGGCGGCGTTCCTGGCCATCGGGCTGGACCGGCCGGTACGGGCGCTGATGCGCCGGGGGCTGTCGCGTACGGCCGCGGTCGCCGTTTTGTTCGGCGTACTCAACCTGGCCGGCTGTGGCTTCCTGGCGCTCGTCGTACCCTCGCTGGCGGGTCAGGTGGAAGGGTTTTTCGCCGCCCTGCCGGGGTACCTAGACCAGCTCACGTCCAGCGGCCTGCTGGCGAAGCTGGAGGAGAACACGAACGTGGCGAGCGCGCTGGCCGGGGTACTCACCCCGAGCAATGTCGCGAGCCTGCTCGGCGGGGTGCTCGGCGGCACGCTCAGTGTGCTCACCGCGCTGATGCTCGGGCTGACCACCGTACTGATCATGTTCTTCGTACTTGCCGCCCTCGATCGGCTGCGGGCCGGCGCGTACCACCTAGTGGCGGCCTCGCGCCGGGAACGGGTGGCCGGGCTCGCGGACGCCGTGCTCACCAGGATCAGCGCGTACCTGGTCGGCGCGGTCGGCATCGCGGCCTGCGCCGGCACCGCGACCTTCCTGTACGCGGTGATCGTCGGCCTCCCGTACCCGTTGGTGATGGCCGTGGTGGTCGCGGCCTTTGACCTTATCCCGCAGGTCGGCGCGACGATCGGCGCGACGGTCGTGGTCCTCGTGGCATTGACCGTCTCGCTGCCGCTCGCCCTCGGCACGATCGCGTTCTTCCTGTGCTACCAGGGGTTGGAGAACTGGGTCATCTATCCGCGGATGATGGGCCGGGCGGTGAAGGTGTCCAACCTCGCGGCGATCGTCAGTGCGCTGGTCGGCGGGGCGCTGTTCGGGGCGACCGGCGTGCTGATCGCGGTGCCCGCGTACGCATCGATCCAGCTGATCGTCCGCGAGGTGGTCTTCCCCCGGCGGGACGTGAGCTGAACCATACCCCGGTAGGGTATCGTAGTGCGGGTGGAGATGCTCGAGATCGCATTCGGCAACTGTTCCTGCGCGGGTGAGCTGGCCGACCTGGAGCGCCAGCTGGGCGCGCTGCCCGGGGTGACCGGGGTGCACCTGGACCGGACCCGGGCGGTCGCACACGTCAGCTACCGGACCGGCGAGACGTCCGAGCGGGTGATCCGCGATCAGGTGCGGACCCGGGGGTACGAGTGCACCTGCCAGGAGATGACGCCCACCGCGACTCAAGAGCACGCCGGGCACGAAGAACACGACAGTCACAAGGGTCACGACGCGCACGAAGGGCACGGCGCCGGCATGGTCACCGACATGCTCCGCCGCTTCCTCTTCTCGGCCGTACTCACCGTGCCGATCGTGCTGTTCTCGCCGATCGGGACGCGGTTCGGGCTGCCGATGATGCCGGCCTGGGCGAGCCTGATCCTGACCACGCCGGTGGTGTTCTGGGGCGGCTGGCCGTTCCTGTCCGCGGCCTGGCGGGCCGCGCGCCGCGGCGAGGCGAACATGATGACCCTGATCGCGACCGGAATCCTGGTGTCGTACGGGTTTTCGCTGGTCGCCACGATCAGCTTCGGCGGCGACGTGTTCTTCGAGGCCGCCGCGATGCTGACCACGTTCAGCCTGGCCGGGCACTGGATGGAGATGCGCTCCCGGTTCGCCACCGGGCGGGCCGTCGAGGCGCTGCTGCAGCTCGCCCCGCCGACCGCGATCGTGCTGCGGGACGGTGCCGATGTCGAGGTACCGCTGGCCGGCGTCGTGGTCGGCGATCGGATCCGGGTACGCCCGGGCGACAAGGTTCCGGTCGACGGCGAGGTCATCGACGGCGGTAGCTACGTCGACGAGTCGATGATTTCCGGCGAGCCGGTGCCGGTCGCGAAGCAGCCGGGGGCGCAGGTCATCGGCGGTACGGTGAACCAGACCGGCGCGTTCACGTTCACCGCGACCGCGGTCGGCTCGCAGACCGCGCTGGCCCGGATCGTGCAACTGGTCCGCAACGCGCAGTCGTCCAAGGCGCCGGCACAGCGGCTGGCCGACACCGCCGGGCGGTACCTGGTCTTCGTCGCGCTCGGCGCCGGCGTACTCACGTTTCTCGGTTGGTTCCTGCTCACCGATCACAGCGTGGTGTTCGCGGTGACCGCCGCGGTCTCCGCGGTCGTGATCGCCTGTCCGGACGCGCTCGCGCTGGCCACCCCGACGGCGATCACCGTGGGCGTGGCCCGGGCCGCCGAAGCCGGCGTGCTGTTCAAGAACGCGACCGCGCTGGAGGCCACCGCGGGCGTGGATGCCGCGGTGTTCGACAAGACCGGCACGCTCACCCAGGGCCGGCCGGCCGTCACCGACCTGGTACCCGCGCCGGACGTACCCCAGGACCAGCTGCTGCGTCTGGCGGCGTCGGCCGACCTGTCCTCGCAGCACCCGCTGGCGGCCGCGATCGTCGCCGCGGCGAAGGACCGCGGGCTGGCCGTCGAGCCGCCCGAGGCGTTCGACTCGGTACCCGGGCAGGGCGCCATCGCGACCGTCGCCGGCCGGCGGGTCCTGGTCGGCAACCGCACGCTGATGGACCGCGAACGGGTGGCGCTGGACGGGCTCGGCGATCGAGCGGCGGACCTGGCCGGCGAGGGCAAGACAGCGGTCTTCGTGGCCGCCGACGGTGTGCCGTACGGTGTCGTGGCGGTCGCGGATACGGTCCGCGAATCGGCCCGGCGCGCGGTCGCGGAGCTGCACGCGGCGGGCATCCGTACCGTGATGATCACTGGCGACAACGTACGGACCGCGCGGGCCGTCGCCACGGCGACCGGGATCGACGAGGTGATCGCGGACGTGCTGCCGGCGGACAAGGCGGCCAAGGTCGGCGAGCTGCAACGCGGCGGCGTTCGGGTGGCGATGGTGGGCGATGGGGTGAACGACGCGCCGGCGCTGGCCCAGGCGGACGTGGGAATCGCCATCGGTGCCGGTACCGACGTGGCGGTGGAGACCGCGGACGTGGTACTCGTCAACGACGACCCGGCGGCCGTGCCCGCAGCGATCCGGCTGGCCCGGCGGGTACGCCGCACGATCAAGCAGAACCTGTTCTGGGCCGCGATCTACAACCTGCTCGCCATCCCGATCGCCGCCGGCCTGCTCTACCCGAGCCTGGGTCTGCTGCTGCGGCCGGAGTGGGCCGCGCTGCTGATGAGCGCTTCGACGATCATCGTTACCCTCAACGCCCTTGCGCTACGCAGGGTCCGCGCCTGATGGCAATGTGAGGACTGCCGGACCTGAGGGTTCTTCTCGTACACTCCATCCCTGTGTCGGGGGGAGGAAGTGTGGGCTGGTGGCGCGGGCTGGCCCTGCGGGTGGTCGACGCGCCGCTGCGCTACCAGATCATCGGGATAGCCGGCGCCCTGGTGGCCGCGTCCGGGCTCGTCGGCGGTCTGGACGGGGTATCGCCACCGCCCAAGGAGCCGACCATCGAGGTGGGTACGGCGCTGCCGGCCGGCCCGTGGACGGTGACCGTCACCGGTGCCCGGCTGCTCGGCGACTCCCCACCGCTGAAGCTGGAGCACCCGGGTGACCACTGGGTCGTCGTGCTGGCCACCGTGGAAATCACCGCCGACAAGAGCCACAACGACATCGCGGACATCATCCGGCTGCGGGAGGGCACGCTCGCCGGCACGAGGCCGGACCACATCTACCTGGTACGGGATACCAAGCCGGTCCAGTACCTGCACCCGGGCCTGCCGGAGCGGGTGGCGTTCATCTGGGAGCTGGCCGCCGGCGCGACGGTACCCACCGCGCTCGAGGTGTTGGTGTACGGGGAGACCTGGCGCATCGACTCGCTGACCGACCGGTTCGAGTGGCTGGACCTGGAGCCCCACGCGCGGCTGACCGTGCCGGTCGAGGACAAGCGGACATGACCGCCCCGCCGCCGGTGCACCGGCACAAGGCCCCGCGCCGGGACGTGCAGACCGCGGTCGCCGATCTCGGCAAGCGGTTGGGCGTGACCGGTCTGGTGCTTGCCGCGGTGGCGATCGGCGGTGTGATCAAGGCGCACGAGCTGGATGTGGAGCAGCGGGAGCGGCCGTTCATCCACGCCGGTGCGATCGGACAGATCCGCTCCGCGCGGACCTTCGACGTCACGGTGCTCGGTGTCCGGGGTTCCACGAAACTGAAGGCCGGCGACGACGTGTACGACACCGACGGGGTGTGGGTACTGGTCAAGGTACGGCTGATGGCCAACCGCGACCCGTCGTTCGTCGGGTACGCCGCGGTCCGCGACACGGCGGGGCGGACCTACCGGGCCAGTCGCCGGATGGATCAGCCGCTGGACAGCCGCGAACTACAGCCCGGCCTGCCGGTGGAGGGCGAGGTCGCCTTCGAGGTACCGCGCACCGCCGTCGCCGGGCTCGCCGTACGGTTCTCCAGCGGTTCGTACGACCTGCGGATGGACGCGATGCCGGAGATCTCGCTCGGCATCGACCGGGTGGCGGCCGCGCGTTGGCTCGCCGCTCCGGACGCGTTGACCCTGGCCGACGCGGAGGCGGGCCCGACATGACCTCCACGCAGAGCCGCGGATGGTGGCGGCACAACCGGTGGGGCCTGATCGCCGTCGTGCCGTCGCTCGTCGTGGCGATCGGTTTCACGTACAGCACGGCGTACAACGCGTACTGGAAACACCACCCGCGCGAACCGGTGGCCGCCGGGGAGGGCGGCTGGGTGTCGTACGGCGGTGCGCGCATCCGGTTGCTCGGGCTGGCTCCGGCCTACAACGTGAAGGACTACGGCGGCAAGCCGTTCGGGCCGCCCGGTACGGCCCGGATCTGGCGGGCCACGCTGGCCTTCGAGGTGTCGGACAAGGACACGCTGGCCGGCTGCGACCTGCTGCTGGAGGACACCGACGGCCGTACGTACAGCGCGGGTCCGAGCGAGCTGAGGGGTGCCCGGGTGCCGTACCCGAGCTGTACCCAGGACAGCCTGGCCACGCCGTCACCGCGGTACGAGGTCGCGGTGTACTTCGTCCTGCCGGGTACGGCGAAGGGCGCCGCCGTCCGGGTGCAGCTGGATACCAAGCTGCCGCACTACGCGAGGCTGACCGCGGCCGGCTGAGGTTGCTCCTGCGGCGCGGGCACCTGCACCCGCAGGACCCGGTCGATCGCCGCACCCAGCAGGCAGACCAGCAGCACCGTGCTGATTGCGCCGTTGACCACGGAGAGCGCCTGGCTCACCGGCATCCAGACGCTCTCCAGGTCCTGCGGTCCGATCGCCAGCCGCTCGATCTCCCACAGCCAACGGGAGGCCGTCTGGGTGAGCAGGAATGTCAGGCAGAACAGCAACATGGGGACCAGTCCGGCGCGGGCGATCAGGCGAAGGCCGTACACCAGGGGTCCGAACCGGTCGCTCAGGTCCGCGCCGAGGCCGGCCCCGACCGCCCGGACCGGCTTCGGTACGTACGCGTACCGGCGCGCCCCGCGGTGGTAGAGGTCGCTGGCGGAAGCCGGCTCCGGGGCGATCGTGTGGCCGTAGACCACCGCGCCGACCGCCAGCCACGCGATCGGCACCAGGATGACCGCGTCCAGCGAGCCGATCAGCCCGACCGTGACGTTGCCGATCACTTCGGCCGGCCCGGACAGCGGACCCAGCGCGTCGACCACGCCGTGCCAGGTGTCCTGGCCCCAATGCACCAGCCGGCGCTGCTCCACCCAGCTGACCACCGGGTTGCCGTCCGCGGTGACCGCCAGCACGATGATGGTCATCCAGATGATTTCCACGTACGCGCTGACGAAGCCCAGCCACGGGCGGCGTTCTACTCCGGCCCAGAGCTTCAGCGCCATCCGTAGCACCACCGAGACGACCACGACCGAGAGCAGGACCACGCCGAACGTCGGCACTCTCGGCTTCGCCAGCGGATCATCCAGCCAGACCCGGTAGTAGTAGTCGGCCTTATCCCGGGCCAGGTAGCCCCAGGACGCGTAGACGGCCAGGAACGGGATGAGCACGCTGCCCACGTGACCGACCAGCCCACCGCGCCGCGGCTGGTCCGGCTGGTCCGGTTGGCCGGACTG
>DASRRF010000058.1:0-6451 GCA_035695905.1 Micromonosporaceae bacterium
GGCCGACGACCTTGTTGGTCGCCTTCGCATCGGTACACGCCACGATCTTCATCGACTCGGCGGTCTGGCCGCTGATGCAGTCCCCGGCCTTCGCGTTGGTCGGCTGGTCCCGGCTGAAGAACCAGCCACCGGCCGCGATCAGAATGACGACCACGATGCCGACGATGGTCATGATGGTTCTTCTGCTCATGCCGGTCTTCTGCGGCATCGCCGACGAGGGTGGCGTCGATGCGGGATCTGGTTGCTCGGACACGTTCGTGTTCCTCCCCATGTTGGTCGAGTCAGCGCAGGTCACCGTAGTGGTCACCAAGCTCAGCGCGCTACCCCGTGGCGTGCCGTTCAAGCCATCGACCACGCGATGCCGTCCAGAATGTCGTGTTCGGAGGCGATAACTGAGGCCGCTCGTACCCGTTCCATCACCACCCGGAGGATGAGCGCACCGGCGCCGATCACGTCCGCCCGGCCCGGGTGCATGACCGGCATGGCCAACCGGCGGGTCCGGGTCATCGCGAGCAGGTCGCCGGTCACCTTCGCAACGTCCGAATAGGACACTCGGCATTGATGGATGCGTACCGGGTCGTACCGGTCCAGCCCGAGCGCGATCGCGGCGACCGTGGTGACCGAGCCGGCCAGGCCGATGAGGGTACCGGCGAGCCGCCCCGGTACCACTGCGAGGGCGCGATCCACCGCGGCCACCACGTCCGCCTCGGCCGCGGCCAGCTCGGCCGGCGTGGGCGGATCGCCGTGCAGGTGGCGCTCGGTCATCCGGACGCACCCGATGTCCACGCTGACCGCGGTCACCATGTCTACTGTGGACGATCCGAGGACGAACTCGGTGGAGCCGCCGCCGATGTCCACCACGAGATAGGGCGGATCGACGTCCCGCGGCAAACCCCGGACCGCGCCGGTGAAGGAGAGTCGCGCCTCCTCCTGCCCGCTGACCACTTCCGGGGGTACGCCCAGAGTCTCGACCACCATCGCGCGGAACTCGCCGGCATTCGACGCGTCGCGGGAAGCCGAGGTGGCCACCATCCGTACCCGGTCCACCCGGAGGTCACGGATCTGTGCCGCGTACGCCGCCAGCGCGCGCCGGGTCCGTTCGATCGCCGGGGCGGCGAGCCGGCCGGTGCGGTCCACGTCCTGGCCGAGCCGGACAATCTCCATCCGCCGTACCACGTCGATGAGCCGGCCGGCGTTGACGTCTGCGACCAGCAACCGGATCGAGTTCGTACCGCAGTCGATCGCGGCAACGCGCTGGGTCATAGGTTCAGCAGCATTCGTGTGTTTCCCAACGTGTTCGGCTTGACCCGTTCGAGGCCGAGGAACTCCGCGACGCCCTCGTCGTACGAGCGCCGCAGCTGCTCGTAGACGTCGGGTGGTACGGGCGCCCCGTCGATTTCCCGGAACCCGAAGGACCCGAAGAACCCGATCTCGAAGGTGAGTACGAACACCCGCCGTACGCCGAGATCCCTGGCCGCGCCGAGCAACTCGGCGACGATCCGCCGGCCCAGCTTCCCGCCCCGGTACGCCGGATCCACCGCGACCGTGCGTACCTCCGCCAAGTCCTCCCACAGCACGTGCAGCGCGCCGCAACCGACCACCGTGCCGTCCTCAGCCCTGGCCGCGACCCAGAACTCCTGCACGTCCTCGTAGAGCGTGACGGTCGGCTTGGAGAGCAGCCGGCGCTCGCCGGCGTAGAGATCGATGAGCCGCCGGATGCCGCGTACGTCGGCGGTGCGGGCCCGGCGGATCACCACATCCATGCAACGAGCTTACTTTTCCCGGCACGGGCCGCCGGCCCACCACGGTCCGGCCAGTTCCCGTACCTCGTCACCGAACGGGTTGACGCCCGGGCCGGCGGCCAGCGCGTGGGCGAGCTGGACGTGCAGGCACTTGACCCGGTCCGGCAGGCCGCCCGCGGACACGCCGGCGATCTCCGGAACGTGCCGGATCCGTTCCCGGCGCGCCAGATAGTCCTCGTGTGCCGCGCGGTACCTCGCCGCCAGCTCCGGGTCGGCGCCAAGCCGATCCTGCATTGCGGCCATCACACCGGCGGACTCCAGCCGGCTGCAGGCCGCGACCGCGCGTGGACAGGTCAGGTAGAACACAGTGGGAAACGGCGTACCGTCGGGCAGCCGCGGCTCGGTCTCGACGACGTCCGGCAGGCCGCACGGGCAGCGGTGCGCGACCGCCCGGATGCCGCGCGGCGCCCGGCCCAACTGCGCGGCCACCGCAACCAGGTCGCCGCTGCCGGCAGGCTCACTTGTCATGCGGCGGTTCGTTGGCCGCGCCGATGCTGGACCAGAGCTTGCCGTACCACGGGGTCTTGTCCACGCCCTTCGTGCTGGCCGGGTCCAACCCGGCATCGCGGGCCGCGCCGGGCGGATCGAAGATCACGATGTACGTCTTGTCGCCGCGCTCCACCAGGAGGAACCGGCTCCGCGCCTGGTACTTGACGTACTCCGGGTCGTCCCACTTCGCGCGTTCCTCGGTGAGCTCGGCGATGCGCGCACGCTTGAGTGCCTGCGCGCGTTCCAGCCGGGCGATCTCGGCCTGTTGGGATAGGTAGACCCGGATCGGATAGGCGTACGCCAGCAGCAGGCAGACCAGGACGAGGCCGAGAACGGCGGCCCGGCCGGTGAGCTTGCGCGGCTGCGGGGCGGCGGTCCGCTTGGCACCGCTGCGGCGCGCCGCAGCGTCCCGCGATGTCGGCGCCGGACGCGATGGGGCTTCCCGGGCTGCCGGCGCGGTCGGCCCCGATCCGGCGGCGCCGGCCTTTCCACCCGCCTTGGCTGAACCGCGCGGCCCGCTCGGGCGCGCCGGTCCCCGCCCTCCCGGCGTACGCCGCTGCACCATCCCGCCTCCCCGCCGATGTGCGTCCGTCGCGCTATGGGCGACGGTACCGCGGGAAGGCGTCCGCGCCGGCGTACCGCGCCGCGTCGCCCAGCTCCTCCTCGATCCGGATCAGCTGGTGGTACTTCGCCACCCGCTCCGAGCGGGCCGGTGCACCGGTCTTCAACTGGCCACACCCGGTGGCCACGGCCAGATCGGCGATCGTGGTGTCCTCGGTCTCACCCGACCGGTGGCTCATCATGCACCGCAGCCCTGACCGGTGCGCGAGGTCGACCGCGTCGAACGTCTCGGTCAGCGTGCCGATCTGGTTCACCTTCACGAGTACGGCGTTCGCCGCATGTTCCGCGATGCCCCGCGCGATCCGCTCCGGGTTCGTCACGAACAGGTCGTCGCCGACGATCTGGATCCGATCCCCGAGCGCCGCGGTCAACGCGGTCCAGCCGGCCCAGTCATCCTCGCCCAACGGGTCCTCAATGGACACAATCGGGTACGCGTCCAGGAGCTTGGCGTAGTACGCCGTCATCTCCTCGCTCGACCGCGGCGCGCCCTCGAACGCGTACGACCCGTCCTGGTGGAACTCGCTGGCCGCCACGTCCAGGGCCAGTACCACGTCCTCGCCGAGCGTGTAACCGGCCGATTGCACCGCCTCGGCAATCAGGTCAAGGGCGGCCGCGTTCGCCGGCAGGCTCGGCGCGAACCCACCCTCGTCACCGAGTCCGGTGTCCAGACCCTTCTTCTTGAGTACGGACTTCAGCGCGTGGTAGACCTCTGCGCCGATCCGCAGCGCCTCGCGGAACGTGGGTGCGCCGATCGGGGCGACCATGAACTCCTGGATGTCCACATTGGAGTCCGCATGCGCGCCACCGTTGAGGATGTTCAGCATCGGTACCGGCAGCAGATGCGCGTTGGGGCCGCCGAGGTAGCGGAAGAGGGACAGCTCGGCGCTGGCCGCGGCCGCCTTGGCCACGGCGAGCGAGACGCCCAGGATCGCGTTCGCGCCGACCCCGGACTTGTCCGGGGTGGCATCGATGTCCAGCAGCGCCTGGTCCACCAGCCGCTGGTCGGCCGCGTCGAAGCCGAGCACCTCCGGGGCGAGCCGCTCGGTCACGTTGTCCACTGCCTGCTCGACACCCTTGCCGCCGTACCGGTCCGGGTCGCCGTCGCGCAGCTCGACCGCCTCGAAGGCGCCGGTGGATGCGCCGGACGGGACCGCTGCCCGGGCGGTCGTCCCGTCGTCGAGCCCGACCTCGACCTCGACCGTCGGATTGCCGCGCGAGTCCAGGATCTCCCGGGCCACGATTGCCTCGATGGTTGCCACCCCGGCAGCCTAGCGAGGCCGGCGGCGGGCACCGGCGGCACCCGGCTTTGTCGGGGTTGCTGCGGTCTGTCCGTCCGGTGTACGCAACGACGTTGCGTACCCTCACGGTGATCGACGAGGCTGGGCAGATGCGCGCCACCCGCGGCCTTGCGGCCGTGCTCCTCGCCGGCTGCACCGCCGTACTCGGCGTTGCCGGGTGCGACTCGCTGGACAATGCGCAGCGCACCGGCGATCGCGCCGACCTCGCCAACGATCTGGCCACCCGGCTGGGCCGGGCGGAGAGCCTCAGCTACACCGCGGAGTACCAACTCGCCGCCGGGGCGACCGCGATCGTCGCGCAGGCCCGGAACCCGAGCCGGGTCGCGTACACCTACCCGGGCGGGAAGCTGATCCTGGCCACCTTGGCGGTCTGGGACTGCCGTGCCGCCGGTAGCGCGGACACCTGCACGGTCGCGGCCGTACCGGCGCAGACCGCGGCCCCGGTCCCGCCGCCGGACACGCTCGGCGTACTCGCCGGACACGGCATCGTCATCGCCCCGGTCGTGGTCGGGCTGCTGAATGCGGCCGCGCTGGACTCGGATGCCGCGTTGGCGCAGCGGGATACCACGATCGCCGGCTTGCACGCGACGTGCGTACGCGCGGAAGGGGTGGACAACGCCGCGGCCTCGACGTTCGAGGTGTGCGTGACCACCGACGGGGTGATCGGCAGCTTCACCGGGATCGTCAACGGCAACCCGGTCGAGCTCGCGATGGCCGCGTACCGGGGCAGCGTGGCCGCCGACGCGTTCGACCCGCCGGCCGGAGCCACCATAGTGGACACCCGGGGCGGGAAACCGTGAGGTCGCCGGCGATCGTGCTCACCGCGCTGGCTACCGGGCCGCCGGCGCCGGACGACGTCTGCCTGGCCGTGGCCGGGCGCAAGCTCGTCGTCGCCGCGGCCGACAGCGGCGGCTGGCGGTTCGTGCGCGTCGGGGAGCTGTCGGGTACGCAGGATCTGGTGCCGCTCGGCACGCTGGACGGCGTGCCGGTGTGGGGCGGTACCGCTCCGTCCACTGTGGAGGCTCCGCATGAGCTGCACGGGTGGCCGACCGTGGCCGCCACGTTGACCGAGCCGCTGGCCGCTCTCGCCGGGCGCGCGTTGCAGGTCATGACCTGGCGGCGTACCCACCGGTACTGCGGCTCGTGCGCGGCGGAGCTGACCGATGTGGACGGTGAGCACGCCCGCCGGTGTCCGGCGTGCGAACTGTTCGTACCGATGCAGCTCTCCCCGGCGGTGCTGGTGCTGGTCCGCCGGCCACCCGGCGAGATACTCCTCGTCCGGCACACGTACGGCCCGCCGATATGGGCGCTCGTCGCGGGTTTCGTGGAGGCCGGCGAGTCGCTCGAGGGCGCCGTGCACCGCGAGGTTCGCGAGGAGGTCGGCCTGGCCGTCCGGGACGTCGCGTACTTCGGCAGCCAGCCGTGGGCGATGTCCGGGCCGGGGGTGGTGCTCGCCGGCTTCACCGCGGTCTGCGCCGATCCGCACACCGAGCCGGTCGTGGACGGCAAGGAGCTGGCCCAGGCCGGCTGGTACCCGGCGGATGCGCTGCCCGAGCCGCTGCCGCCGGCGTTCTCGCTGTCCCGCTGGCTGATCGACGCCGGGGCTGCCGGATAGCCCCGCGCACCGCGGAGGGAAACCTATCCCGGCAGCACCAGGCTGGCCACGTGGCGCGGGGGCGGTGAGCCGTGCGCGAGCATCGCGTCGTGCCAGTCGCGCAGCGACCTACCGGCCGGCCGCGCGTTGCCGATCGCCGACACCTCCAGGTAGCCCACGAAGTAGGTGGACAGCTGGGTCGAGGTGAGCAGCGCCCTGCGCCACTTGCCGGCCGCCTCGCCGTCCTCCTGGAACCCGCGCCCGGTCATCTGCGCCATGGCGTCCTGTTCGGTGAGATCCTCGCAGTGCACCAGCTGGTCCAGGATCGCGTTGAGCGACATGCGCAGCTGCATCTTCAGCTGCTGGATGCGCACCGGCAGCCCGCCGAAACCGTGCCGCACCATGAACTCCTCCGCGTAGACCGCCCAGCCCTCCACGAACGGCCCGGAGAAACCGAGTGCCCGAGCCCGGTTGGTACCCCGGAACCGGCGCGAGTGGGCCAGTTGCACGTAATGGCCGGGCGTCGCCTCGTGCACGGTGAGGTTGCGGATCATGTGGTTGTTGTACTCCCGGTAGAACGACTCGACCCGCTCCGGGGACCAATCCGCCGGCGTCGGTGAGATGCAGTAGAACGTCGGGACGTCGGC
>DASRRF010000059.1:0-5751 GCA_035695905.1 Micromonosporaceae bacterium
GCCTCGCGCCGCTGGGCGGCCCGGCTGGAGGTCTCCTGGAACGGGCGCGGCCGACCGGTCTCGTCCAGCGCCATCGCCTCGCCGTCCAGCACGATCCGGCTGGCCGGCAATGCCCGTACCCCGGCCACCACCTCGGGCATCCGCCCGGTGATGTCATCCAGGCTGCGGGTGAAGACACCCACCTCGGCACCGTCGCGGTGCACCTGGATCCGCACCCCGTCGAGCTTGGCATCGACCGCGGCAGGCATACCCGTGGTGGTCAACGCCTCGGCCACGTTCGGCGCGCTGCCTGCCAGCATCGGCGCGAGCGGGCGGCCGACGCTCAGCCGGAACCTGTCCAGCGCGGCCGATCCGCCGGTGAGTGCCGCGACCGCGACGGTCTTGAGATCGCCGGCCAGCAACAGCGCGCGCCGTACCGCGGCCGCGGGCACCTCGGCCGCGCTGGCCACCGCGTCGGCGAGCAGCCCGGCCTGAGCGCCCTGGCGCAGCTCCCCGCTGAGCAGGCCGCGCAGCATGCGCTGCTCGTCCGCGGTGGCGGCGGCGAAGAGCTCCTGCAACCGGTCCCGCCGGCGCCCCTGCGAGCCGGACCCGGCCTCGGCGCCGATCGCCTCCAGCGCCGCGTCCACCCCGGCCACGGTCAGCGTGGCGACGTCGGCCGGCGGCGGCAGCTCGCGCAGGCTGGCCCAGCCGACGCCGATCTGCCGCTGGCGCAGCTCTCCCGCGAGATAGGCGGCACCAGCGGAGATCTCTTCGGGGGCCAGTCGCCGCAACGCATCCGCGATAAGATTGATCTTGGCCAACCGACCCGAGGTGGCCGCCACGGCGGCGGAGGTGGCGGCGAGCTCAGCGAACTGCATGATCCCATCCTGGCAGCCCCCTGTGACAAGACTCGTGCCCTCCCGCGCCATGATCGGCGCGGGAAGGCACGGGTCCGGCCTCAACTCGGCGCGCCGGCGCCAACCGGCTCGGCCAACGCCTTCTCCACGATGGCGTAGCCCTTGGCGCGGACCGCGTCGGCCAGCCGGGCCAGCTGCGCGTCGACCGCGCACAGCGCGCTGGACAGCTCGGCGAGGTGACTCCGCAGGGCGTCATCAGACCACCCGGAGACGTCCACGTCCCCCAGCGCACAGACCGCGGCGTCCAGCCGCGCGATGACTTCCTTCGTACTCATGTTCGAAAGCCTATCGCCCCGGACGCCCGGGTGCACGCCCGTTCACTCGTTAGGTTCGTGGCATGTTAGCGATATTTCGGAGCAATAGCGCCTCGGCAAGACACGCCCGGGCGAACTCCCCCAGATGCAAGCTCTCATTCGGCCCATGCGCCTGCCCGTGCGGGTCCTCGACGCCGGTGACCAGTACGGTCGCGTCCGGGAACATGTCTTGGAACGTCGCGATGAACGGGATCGACCCACCCACCCCGATGTCCACCGGCTCCACCCCGTCCCAGGCGGAACGGAACGCCGCCCGCGCCGCGTCGTATCCGGGACCGGACGCGTCGATCACGCACGGCGCGCCGTCCTGCTGCCAGGTGACGGTCAGCTCGGCACCCCACGGCGTACCCGCCTCCAGATGCGCCCGGAGCGCCTCGAAGACCGCCTTGGGGTCGTCGCCCGGGGCGATCCGTACGCTCACCTTGGCCCGCGCGACGGGTACCAACGCGTTCGGCGCCTCCTGGGTGGTCGGGCAGTCGATACCGAGGACGGCGACGGACGGCTTGGCCCACAGCCGGTCCACGATCCGCCCCGTGCCGATCAGCTGGACGCTGTCCAGCATCCCGGCCTCGGCGCGGAACCGGTCCTCCGGATAGTCCAGTGGGGCGGCCTCCCGGCGGACCAGACCCGGCACCGCCACATCGCCCGCCTCGTCGTGCAGCGTCGCGAGTACCCGGCAGAGCGTGGTGATCGCGTCCGGCACGGCACCGCTGAACATCCCGCTGTGTACCGCCGCGCGCAGCGTACGTACCTCCACGAAGCAGTTCACGATGCCGCGCAGTGAGGTGGTCAACGCGGGTACCCCGATGTCCCAGTTGCCCGAGTCGGCGATCACGATCACGTCCGAGCGGATCTCGTCGCGGTACGTCCGCAGCAGGTCCTCCAGCGACTCCGAGCCGAACTCCTCCTCGCCCTCGACGAACACCACGACGCCGACCGGCAGCGCGTCGCCGTACGCCCGCAACGCCGCAACATGCGCCAGCACGCCGGCCTTGTCGTCCGCGGCGCCGCGACCGTACAGCCGGCCATCCCGCTCGACGGGCTCGAACGGGTCGCTGCGCCACAGCGCGAGGTCGCCGACGGGTTGCACGTCGTGGTGCGCGTAGAGCAGCACGGTCGGCGCTCCGGGTGGTGCCGGCCTGCGGCCGATCACCGCGGGCTGCCCGCCGGCCCGGACGATCGTCACCTCCGGCAGGCCGGTACCGCGCAGCAGTTCCGCGACGGCCAGTGCGGACTGCTCCACCGGGGCGTGGTCGAATCCCTCGAACGCGATGCCGGGGATGCGGACGAGCCGCTCCAGGTCCTCTCGTACGCCGGGCATCTCGCGGGTGATCGCCGCACGCAGCTCGGCTTCCGTCATCGGGGTCATGCCCGCGATGGTAGTTTGCGCCTTACTCCCCCGGGGAGTCATCGGGCGGGGGGTCGCCTCTTGCCGCGCGGGTCGCTGAGCTCATCCAGGAACGCATCCTGCCGGCGCCGGCGCCGACCCACTCCCCCACGTCGTTGGCCCCGTCGCCGAGCCGCCGAAGCAGCGAGACGAGCGGATCCTGGGAGCGGCTGAACGCCTCGCGGTACGAGTCGGCGGCGGCCTTGGCGTCCGCACTGAGCGAGGCGGACCCGTCGTCCTCCCGACGCGGGTAGTCACCGCTGAGGATCCGCTGGTACGCACCGGAATCCAGCCACCGGCGCGCCTCGGCGGCCCGGGCGACCGGCAGCGGGTGGGTACGGAACGCCACCATCCGGATCTTGATCAGGCTCTCCCGCAGGTCGCCACCGCGGTCGTACTCCGCCGCCTGCTCCAAGAAAGCCGCGGTGTCCACTTCGGACAGATCGCCACCGCCGGCCAGCTTCATGGACAGCCGCAGCGACGCGGCCGGGTCCTGGCTGCCGAGCAGGCCGGCCCGGTCGGCGGACAGCTCGGCCTTGCGCCACCACTCGCGCAGCGCGGCGATGATGGCCAGCAGCACTATCGAGCCGACCGGCAGCCAGGCGACCCGGCGCGCCCAGCGGGTCAGGATGTCCATCATCGTGCGGTACACGGCGTGCCCGGACAGCAGGTGGCCAAGCTCGTGCCCGAGCAGGCAGCGCAGCTCGTCGTCGTCCAGCAGCTCCAGCGCGCCGCTGTTCACCACGATGAACGGCTTGGCCATCCCGACGCACATGCCGTTGAGCGCGCGGTCGTACTGCACGTACAGCTCTGGCAGCTCGGTCACGTCGAGCGCGGCCGCGGCCTCCGCGAAGATCCGGTGCACCCGCGGGTACTGCCGGTGGTCCACCCGGATCGCACCGCCGAGAAACTCCATCCGGAACGCGCGCTCGTTCCACAACGCGCTGATCGCTTTGAGTACCTCGTCGAAGCCGCGCAGTTCGCGCAGCGCGGTGAGGGCGCCACGATCCGCGGGATGCTCCCAGGCGCGGGAGCTGATGCCGGTCAGCGGCAGGCGCCGCCGCGCGGGAACGGTAGCGGCGTCGTGTGCCGTGTCATCTCCGGTCATCCCCGTTCCTCCCCGGTGCGCGGAAACCCGTACCCCCGGATCGTGCACCACCGGCGCCCCGCCGTCTATCGGCCGAAGCGTACGTACTGCCGGTCAGGGTCGTGCGGCGGTCGCGGTGCGCCGTCCACAAGCAGGTCGGCGTGTGCCGCGGTGGCGTCCGCGGCAAAGTGCAGCTCCTCGATCCGCCGCCACTTTCGCAGGTACGGCAGGAGGTCCGGGCCGTCCCGTGCGAGCACCCGGGCCAACCGCAGCTCGTCCGGCGCGGTGACAAAGACCGCGAGCGTCAGTCGCGGCCGGATCTCCGCACGCGCCGAAGAAAAGCCCTCCACGAGTACGGCCGGAGCCGGCGCGACGGTACGCCACTGCGACCCGAACCGCGCGGCGTGCCAGTCGTAGGCGTGATAACGCCCGGGACGGCCGGCGGCCAACGGCTCCAGCACCCCGTCCACCAGACGCGGCCAGAACGTGAGCTGGTCGTCCCACCCGTCGAGCAGGTCATCGGTGTGCACGATCGGGGTCTGCTCACCGGTCAGCGCCGACAGCGCGCCGGCCAACCGCGCGGCGAACTCGGTCTTGCCCGCGCCGCTCGGCCCGTCCACCGCGACCAGCCGGGTACCGCCCAACCGCGGTGGACCGGCCATGACCCGCGCGGCGAGGTCCGCGAACTCCCCTATCACCGGATACCCGGTGGCAGGAACGGCAGGCCGTCCGGCGGGCCGTACTCGATGAGATGCCACAAGGCTTCGGTGTCGAGGTGCTCCTCCACGAGGTCGCCGAGCAGGTCGAGGGTGCGTTCGCGGGCGGCCTCGAAACTGGTGTCCGGTGCGGGAACGAAACCGCGGCATCCGGCCAGCCGGGCGACCTCGGTGAGGAACGCCCGGCGGAACTCGTCGGACTCGAACGTGCCGTGCCAGTGCGTACCGAAGACCGGTCCGGCGATCGCCCCGTCCGGCCCGGCCGGGCTCTCGATCAGCGGGCGGTACCCCGTCGCGCGCGGCACGGCGTACCCGTGATGTATCTCGTAACCGCGGACCGGGACAGACCCGAATGCCGTGCCCACCGACCGGGCCACGGTCTTGCGCTCGGCGAACGTCACCTCGATCGGTAGCAGGCCGAGCCCCGCGACGCTGCCGCGCCGGCTCTCCACCCCGTCGTGGATCGCGCTGCTCAGCATCTGGTAGCCACCGCAGATGCCGAGCACCGGCCTGCCCGCGGCCGCGTGCGCGACAACCGCATCGGCCAAACCGGTCCGCCGCAACCAGTCCAAGTCGTCCACAGTGGACTTTGTGCCGGGTAGCACGATGAGGTCGGCGTCCGCGAGCTCGGCCGGCTCGACGGTCAGCAGGACCCGTACCCCCGGCTCGACGGCGAGCGCCTCGGCATCGGTGGCGTTCGAGATGCGGGGCAGCCGGATCACCGCTACCCGCAGCCATTGCGTGCCGTGCGGGGGCGCGGGCCGGCCGAGGATCTGCCCGTACGCGAGCGAATCCTCGGCATCCAGCCACAGATCCAGGTGCCATGGCAGTACGCCGAACGTCGGCCGGCCGGTGAGCCGGTGCAGCGTGTCGAGTCCGGGCTGCAGCAAGCCGCGGTCGCCGCGGAACTTGTTCACCACGAACCCGGCGACCAGCGCCTGATCCGCGGCATCGAGCAGTGCCACGGTGCCGAACAGCGCGGCGAACACCCCGCCGCGGTCGATGTCCCCGACCACGAGCACGGGCATCCGCGCGTGCCGGGCCAGCCCGAGATTGACGAAGTCACCGTGCCGCAGGTTGATTTCGGTCGGGCTGCCGGCGCCTTCGCAGATCACCGCGTCGTACTGCGCCCGCAACCCGTCCAGCGTCTCAAAGGCGACCCCGGCCAGGCGGGTACGCAGGTCGGCAAAGTTGTTCGCGGCCACCGTGCCGATCGCCTCACCGAGCAGCACCACCTGGCTGGACTGGTCGCTGCCCGGCTTGAGTAGCACGGGGTTGAACCGCACGTCCGGCTCCAGTCCACATGCGACAGCCTGCATCGCCTGTGCCCGGCCGATTTCACCGCCACGGC
>DASRRF010000060.1:0-3334 GCA_035695905.1 Micromonosporaceae bacterium
GTCTTGGCCACCCAGTTGGCCAGCGTGGCGGCGGACAGTTCGGTGCGCTCGCCGGTGGCGTCGTCGTAGTAGGTGATCAGCGGCCGGGCCGGCTCGGCGGCCACCGCGCGAGCCAGCAGCGCGCCTACGTGCATTGGTGCCTCCTTTCCGAGATCTTGGAATTCTTGCGCCCCCGGAGGGGTGTGAATCTTCCAAGATCGCGAGTGCCGGGCGGGGCAGGCGGGGGATGGGATGCGACGATACCGGGCGTTGGCCGGAACTCTCGCGATAGCCGCGCTTGTTCCTGGGGCACCGGCCGCGGGCCAGGTCACCCCCACCGGGGTGCGGCCCGAGGTCACCAGGCTGGCGCTCGGCGATCTCGTCCCGCCGTCCGCGACCCGGACCGGCGACCAACAAGGGCTGGCGGTACGCCGTACCCCGGCCAGGTTCTCCGCAGTGGGAGTGACCTGGGCGGCGGGTGAGCGACCCGACGGCGTCCGGGTGCTGGTCCGGGCCGGCCAGGCGGGCGGTTGGACCGGGTGGCGGACCGTGGGCGCCGCGGAGGACGAGCGGGACGGCGGCCGCGGTACCCGGGGCGGCGCCGATCTGGTCTGGTTCGGCCCGAGCACCGGCGTGGAGGTACGGGTCACCGCCGGCGGTCGCGGCCTGCGCGACGTCGTCGTGGAACTGATCGATCCCAAGGAGAGCCCGCGGGACGCCCCCGGAGATCGAGCAACCGAGAGCGTGCCGAACGCCACCCGGCCGGCCCTACAGAAGATCTTCCGGCGGGCCGACTGGGGCGCGGACGAGAAACAGATGACCTGGCCGCCCGAGTACGTGAGCCCGGTGCGCGCGGTGGTGTGGCATCACACGGCGACGAGCAACGACTACGCCGAGGCGGACGTACCGAAGATTCTCCGGTCGATCTACCACTTCCAGGCGGTCAGCCGGGGTTGGGGGGACATCGGGTACAACGTGCTGGTCGACCGGTTCGGCCGGCTGTGGGAGGGGCGCGCCGGCGGGCTGGCCCGCCCGGTGGTCGGCGCGCACGCGGGCGGCTTCAACAGCCACACCGCCGGCATCGCGGTGATCGGTGACCACCAGTCGGTGGCGGTACCGGCCGGGTCGGTCGAGGCGGCGGCGCGGTACATCGCGTGGAGGCTGTCCCTCGGGCCGGCCGCGGATCCGCGCGGCCAGACCCAGCTGACCGGCGGCGGGCCGCTGTCCCGCTTCCCGGCCAACACGACGGTGACCGTGCCGCGGGTCTACCCGCACCGGCAGACCAGCGAGACGGACTGCCCCGGCGAACAGGGCATGAAGGCACTCGGTCCGCTACGCGACCGGGCGTACGCCCTGCTCGGATCGTGGGCGGACCCGGCGGCGCTGCACGCCCGGCTGGCCGTGTGGCGCCCTTCGGACGCGACCTGGCGGGTCCAAGGCGTCGAAGAGCCCGCGATGACCGGGCGGGTCGGCGACCTGCCTGCGCCCGCCGACTTCGACGGCGACGGCGCCACCGATCTCACGGTGTGGACGCCGGCCACCGGTACCTGGACCATCCGGTACTCCGCCACGAACACCGTCGGGCAGCTGGCGCTCGGGCACGCCGGTGATCGCCCATTGGCTGCGGACCTGGACGGGGACGGCCGCGCGGAGCCCGTCACGTGGACACCGGCTACCGGTATGTGGCACCGGGTCGGCCAGGCCGACGTGCGCTGGGGGCTGGCGGCCGACCTTCCGGTACCCGCCGACTACAACGGCGACGGCCGTGACGAGCTGGCCGTCTGGCGGCCGAGCGACGGCGGCTGGTACCGGCTCGGCCTGTCCACGCTGTGGTGGGGCGGGCCATCCGATGTTCCGGTACCGGCGGACTACAACGGTGACGGGCGCGCCGACTTCACCGTGTGGTCGCCGGCGACCCGACAGTGGCGTACCCGTGCGTCCGATTCGGTCGTTTTTGGCGCGGCGGGTGACGTGCCCGTGCCGGCCCGCTACACCGGTGACGGGCGGGCGCACCGGGCGGTCTGGCAGCCGGGTCGGTGGGCGATCGAAAACGTCGGCGAGTACGCCGTCGGCCTGCCGGGCGACGTGCCGGTACCGCTCGGGTAACGGTCTGGCGAATCGTCGCCTACCGGTCGCGTTGCAGGCATCAGCGGCGGCCCGGCCCGGCGTAGTCTTGCGGGGAGTGCTGGAACTCACCACATCGACCCCCGAGATGCCAGCGAGGAGCTGCCCCGTGACCTCCGGTCGCCCGCCCCGCGTGCTGTTTGACGCTACGAGTGTCCCGGCTGATCGGGGCGGCGTGGGCCGATACGTGGACGGGCTGCTCGGCGTGCTCGGTACGGCCGACGATCCACCCGTCGACCTGGTCGTGGTGTCCCAGCGCACGGACTCCGACCGGTACGCCCGTTACCTGCCGGGCGCGCAGGTGATCGCCGCGCCCGCGGCCGCCGCGCACCGCCCGGCCCGGCTGGCCTGGGAGCAGACCGGCCTGCCGCTGCTCGCCCAGCAGGTGAACGCGCAGGTCGTACACTCGCCGTTCTACACCTGCCCGCTGCGCGCCGGCTGTCCGGTGACGGTGACCGTGCACGACGCGACGTTCTTCACCGAACCCGAGCACTACGACAAGTCGAAGCGCACGTTCTTCCGCTCGGCGATCAAGACCTCGCTGCGCCGGGCCGCCCGGGTGATCGTGCCGAGCAAGGCGACCCGCGACGAGCTGATCCGGCTGCTGGACGCCGACCCGACCCGGATCGACGTGGCGTACCACGGGGTCGACCCGGTGGCCTTCCACGCGCCCAGCGACGACGAGAAGGCCCGGGTGCGTGCCCGGCTCGGCCTGGGCGCCACGCCGTACGTGGCCTTCCTGGGTGCCAAGGAGCCGCGCAAGAACGTGCCGAACCTGATCCGGGGCTGGGTGACCGCGGTGACCGAGCGTGCCGACCCGCCCGCACTGGTCATCGCCGGCGGGCAGGGTCACGACGACGAGATCGACCGGGCGGTGGCCGAGGTCCCGGTGCACCTGCGCCTGCTGCGCCCCGGCTACCTGCGCTACGCGGACCTGCCCGGCTACCTCGGTGGCGCGCTGGTTGCCGCGTACCCGTCCTATGGTGAGGGTTTCGGGCTGCCCATCCTCGAGGCGATGGCGTGCGGCGCGCCGGTGCTGACCACACCCCGGCTGTCACTGCCGGAGGTCGGCGGGGACGCGGTGGCGTACACCAGCGAGGACCCCGCGCAGATCGCGGTGGACCTGGCCGCGCTGCTCGATGACGAGCCGCGCCGGTACGCGCTGGCCAAGGCCGGCGCCGCACGGGCCCGCGAGTTCACCTGGGAGTCCAGCGCCGAGGTGCACGTGGCG
>DASRRF010000061.1:0-8132 GCA_035695905.1 Micromonosporaceae bacterium
GGTTCTTCGTGATCTGCCTCGGTGCGGGCATGACCAGCTGGAGCGTGGCGGCGTTCGGCATCGCGCTGTTCGTCCTCGCGATCACCCTGGTCATCGTCTCCGCGGTACGCGGTGGCGCGCGGGCCTTCGTCCGCGGTACCGCACACGTACTGCACGCCACCGAGCCGCCGGCGAACACCCCGATCGGCCGCTGCGAACTGCAGATCGTGGTGGAGGCGAAGGATCTCGCGCCGGCCAAGGTGAAGATCCGCGATACCCGGGTGCCGGTGGCGAAGTGGCCGGACATCGGTGACACGCTGCCGATCCGGGTCGCCATCGACGACCCGCGCCACGTCCGCATCCTCTGGGACGAGGTGCGCACGCACGGCGAGGAGGCGGCCGAGGAGGAGCGTTTTCACGAGTACGTCCAGCGCATCGTCGACGCCGAGCTGAACGGCGATCCCGAGCCGGACGACGACCCGCCGCCCCCGCCGCAGGTGTTCCGTCCGGCAACCCGGCCGGACCGACCCAGGCCGAGCCCGCGGCCCCGGCGCCCCGCGGCCGGCAGCGGCGCCGCGGCCACCGCCGTGGTCCTTGCCGAAGGCGCCGCGGGTACGCAGCCAGCCGACCCGGACACCGAGCCGGACGCGGCCGCGATCCGGGTCGACGCACCGGTCGTTGAGATCATCGCGGAGGACGAGATCCCGATCCACGACATCGTGCCGATCGAGGGGGCATCGGCGGTTCTCGGCGTACCCCCTGATGGTGACCTGGCAACGGCGCGCGACCCTGCCGCGGCGGATGCGCAGGCAGTGGCCGATCTGCTCGCGGCGTTCCCGAGCCCGCGGCCGAGCCCGGCCGGGACGATCCACGGCGTCGGTGTCACGCTCATCGTCACCGATCTGGCCCGGTCCATCGAGTTCTACCGCGACATGCTCGGCTTCACGGCGCTGGACAGCGGATCGAGCAGCGCCGTGCTCGCCTCCGGTGGTACCCGGATCATGCTCCGGGCGGTCGGCGACATGCCGAAGGTGGACCGCCGGCTGGTCCACCTCAACCTTGAGGTGGGCGACCTGGACGCGGTCTATACCGAGCTGCTCGGCAAGGGCGTCAAGTTCATCCACCGGCCGCGCGCGGTAGCCCGCGGCCAGCATATGGAACTGTGGGCGGCCGCGTTCCGCGACCCCGACGGCCACGGCATCGCCCTCATCCGCTGGCAACCCCGCTGACCCCTCGCGCCAGCGCCAGCGGGTGCGCCCGCGCCCGCGCCAAGATCATCACGACTTGCAGGAAGTCGGGCCTACGCCGCGCCCCGGTAGCCGCAACCTTCTGCACGTTGGGCCGGGCCAACCTGCCCGGCTCGTCGCGCAAATCGCCTGGATCACGCCCAGTGGTGCGCGCAGCCCTTGCTGGCGACGGCCGTACCCGCCACCGCGCGGGTGGATTCCTGCGGTACCTTCGGCCACCCTTGGACCGGCCCGACATGGACGGGCACCACAGCCTCCTTCCGGATCGTCGCCGACGGCGGCTATGTCGTCCTGCTCGATGCCTCGGGCGACAGGGAATTCCCTGGCTTTGTCGCGAACCGAACAGTGCTTGGTAAGCCGGCGTGGTGGAACAAGAGCCAGAAGGAGCTTGATATCCCGAATATCTTCGCTGGGATCAGCGTGAGCATCCAGAGTGACAGCGAGGCTCACGCGATCGCGTTCGCCAACGGGTTGCAGGTGGCGGCGAACCTCAAGGATTCGCGCACCTGGCCACACCGACCGATCCCGGATCAGCCGCGCTAGCGCGGCTGTACCGTCGACCTCCGGGCTCGACCTGCTCCGCGCCGCCATGCACTCCGCAGGACTGACACCGCCCGAGTCCGTACCCCGCGGGTGAACCGACCGCCCGCAGCACGCGCCGCGCCGGGAAATACCGGTGCGGCGGCGCGTGTCACCGGGCCAGGATCCGCCGGCGCACGTAAAGCACGTAGCCCCAGACCACCCCGAATATCACCCCGAGTACGGCCAGCGACCAGTGCAACAGCCCGGCGGCGAGTACGGCCAGCTGCAGTCCGGTGCCGGCGTACCAGGCCCAGTCCCGGCGCAGCCGGCCGGCCAGCACGACCGCGGTGACCGCCAGCGCCACGACCACCCCGACGGCGACGCCGCTGAGGTGGCCGCCGAGCACCCGGATCGGCTGGATCGCCAGCAGCAGTACGAGCGCCTCGCCACCGAGTGCCGCGGCGCCGACACCGCGCACCGCGGCCTGCGGGTTGCGCAACCCCGACGGTCCGGTCATCGCTTCAACAGCCGGCGCGCATCGGCGGCGGTAACGACCGATCCAGTAATCAGCACTCCGACGCCGGCCAACGAACTGTCCACATCGGACTCCGCGAGCGCGACTGCGGCCTCGATGGCGTCCGGCAGGTTCAGTTGCGTCAGCACCCTGTCCGCGCCGAAGACGTCGACCGCGACGGCGGCCAGCCGTTCGACGGGCATCGCCCGCGGTGACGTGTTGCGGGTGACCACAACCGCGTCGAGCACCGGTTCCAGCAACTGGAGTACCGCATGCACGTCCTTGTCGCCGAGCATCGCCAGGACCCCGACGAGCCGCCCGAACGCGAACTCCTCGGTCAGCGTGGCCACCGTGGCCGCCATGCCGTGCGGGTTGTGCGCGGCATCGAGCAGGATGGTCGGCGCGCTGCGTACCCGCTCCAGCCGGCCGGGCGAGCTGGTCGCCGCGAACCCGGCGCGGACCAGCTCGGCGTCGAGCTGCTTCGCCGCGCCGGCACCGAGAAACGCCTCGACGGCGGCGAGCGCGAGCGTGGCGTTCTGCGCCTGATGCGCGCCGTGCAACGGGATGAACACGTCCTCGTAGACGCCGCCCAGCCCCTGCAACGACACCAGCTGGCCACCGACCGCGAGCTCCCGGTCGATCACGCCGAACTCCGCGCCCTCGCGCGCGATCGTCGCGCCCACCTCGACACACCGCGCAACGATCGGCCGGATCGCCTCCTCCGGCTGGGCCGCGCAGATCAGCATGGCTCCACTATGGACGATGCCGGACTTGGCCAGCGCGATGTCCTCGATCGTGTCGCCGAGCCACTCGGTATGGTCCAGCCCGACCGGGGTGATCACGCAGACCCCGGCGTGCAGCACGTTCGTGGCATCCTCTGCGCCGCCGAGGCCGACCTCGACGACCGCGACGTCCACCGGCGCGTCGGCGAACGCGGCGAACGCCATCGCGGTCGTTACATCGAAGTATGTCAGCGGCTCGGGAAAATGCGCATCCACCAGCCCGGCGACCGGCGCGATCTCGCGGTAGGTGGCGACGAAGCGCTCCTCGTCGATCGGCTCATTGTCGAGCGCGATCCGCTCCCGGACCGTCTCCAGGTGCGGGCTGGTGTACCGGCCGGTGTGCAGGCCGTGCGCGAGCAGCAGCGAGTCGATCATCCGGGCGGTCGAGGTCTTGCCGTTCGTCCCGGTCAGGTGGATCGACGGGTACGCCCGTTGCGGGCTGCCCAACAGGTCCAGCAGCTCCTCAACCTTGCCGAGGTCGAAGACCAGCCGGGTGAAGCCCCGGGCCAACAACTCCGCATCGATCTTTGCGAACTCCTCGGCGGCGCTCATGTGTTTGGCAGCGCCTCGTCGTTGGGTAGCGCCTCCAGCGCGGACTCCAGGCGGGTCAGATCGGCCTCCGCCACCGCGAGCCGCTCGCGTATCTTGGTGACCACAGTGGACGGTGCTTTGTCGACAAACGCCGCGTTGGCCAGCTTGGCCCGGCACTGGTCGACCTCCTTCTCGGCCACCGCCATGTCCTTTTCCAGCCGGGCCCGCTCCGCCGCCACGTCGATCGTGCCTCGGGTGTCGATCGCGACGGTGACACCACCGGCCAAGGCCAGGCTCGCGCTCGGCGCGAAACCGTCACCCGCCGGGTCGAGTCGGGTCAACCACCGGATCAACGGCTCGGGTACGGCGATGCCGGCGGAGCCGAGCCCGTCCAGCCGGGCCGCGACCCGCTGGCCGGGTCGTAGCCCCTGGTCAGATCGGAACCTGCGCACCTCGGTGACCACCCGCTGCAGCACCGCCATCTCGTCCTCCGCCGCGTCGTCCAGATAGGACTTGTCGGCGGCCGGCCAGTCCGCGACGACCACCGAATCCCGGCCGGTCAACGCGGTCCACAGCTCGTCGGTGACGAACGGGATGACCGGGTGCAGCAGGCGCAGCAGCTCGTCGAGTACGTGACCGAGAACCCGGCGGGTCTGCTCGGCGTCGGGGCCGCCGGCGGACAGCACCGGCTTGGCGAGCTCCAGGTACCAGTCGCAGACGTCGTCCCAGGCGAAGTGGTAGAGCAGGTCGCAGACCTTGGCGAACTCGTACCGCTCGAAGTTCTCGTCCACCTCGGCGATCACGTGCGCCAACCGGGACAGGGCCCATCTGTCCACGGTGGACAGTTGCTCGTTCGGGGGAAGTTCGCCGGTCACCGTCGCGCCGTTGCCCACCGCGAAACGCGTGGCGTTCCACAGCTTGTTGCAGAAGTTGCGGGAGCCGGCGCACCATTCCTCGCTGACCGGCACGTCCGCACCAGGGTTGGCGCCGCGGGCCAGGGTGAACCGGGTCGCGTCGGCGCCGAACCGCTCGATCCAGTCGAGTGGGTCCACCACGTTGCCGAAGGACTTGGACATCTTCTTGCCGTACTGGTCGCGGACCATGCCGTGCAGTGCGACCACGTCGAAGGGCTGGACCCCGTCCATCGCATACAGCCCGAACATCATCATCCGGGCGACCCAGAAGAACAGGATGTCGTACCCGGTGACGAGGACGCTGGTCGGGTAGAACCGGCGCAGATCCGGGGTTTCCTCCGGCCAGCCGAGCGTGGAGAACGGCCACAGCGCCGAGGAGAACCAGGTATCCAGGACATCCTCGTCCTGCCGCCAGCCGGCACCGGTCGGCGCCTCGTCGTCCGGCCCGACACACACCGTCTCGCCGGAGGGTCCGTACCAGACCGGGATTCTGTGGCCCCACCAGAGCTGGCGGGAGATGCACCAGTCGTGCATGTTGTCGACCCAGGCGAAGTACCGCTTGGCGAGCTCGGCCGGCTCGACCCGCACCCGCCCATCGCGTACGGCGTCGCCAGCCGCCCGGGCCAGCGGCTCGACGCGGACGAACCACTGCAACGACAGCCGAGGCTCCACAGTGGTCTTACACCGCGAACAGTGCCCGACCGCGTGTACGTACGGCCGGCGCTCCGCGACGATCCGGCCCTGCTCGCGCAGCGCGGCCACGATCGCCGGGCGGGCCTCGAAGCGGTCCAGCCCCTGGAACGGGCCGTGTGCGGTAATCACGCCGCGCTCGTCCAGTACGGTCAACGACGGCAGCCCGTGCCGCTGGCCGATCTCGAAGTCGTTCGGGTCGTGCGCCGGCGTTACCTTCACCGCGCCGCTGCCGAACGCCGGATCCACGTGTGCGTCCGCGACGATCGGGATACGGCGGCCGGTGAGCGGCAGCTCGATCTCCCGTCCGACCAGGTGCTGGTATCGCTCGTCGTCCGGGTGCACGGCCACCGCGGTGTCGCCGAGCATGGTCTCCGCTCGGGTGGTGGCGACCACGATCGCGGTCTCCCTGTCGCCGTAACGGATTGAGACGAGCTCACCCTCGTCCTCGGTGTGCTCGACCTCGATATCCGATAGCGCGGTCAGGCAGCGTGGACACCAGTTGATGATCCGCTCCGCGCGGTAGATCAGGCCGTCGGAGTACAACCTCTTGAATATGGTGAGTACGGCGCGCGACAGGCCGTCGTCCATGGTGAACCGTTCCCGGGTCCAGTCCACCGAGTCGCCGAGCCGGCGCATCTGGCCGAGGATGGCGCCGCCCGATTCCGCCTTCCACTGCCAGACCCGCTCGACGAACTTATCCCGCCCGAGATCGTGGCGGGACAGCCCCTCGGCGGCGAGTTGGCGCTCGATCACGTTCTGGGTGGCGATGCCGGCATGGTCCATACCCGGCAGCCAGAGCGTGTCGTACCCCTGCATGCGCTTGCGCCGAACCAGCGCATCCTGGATCGTGTGGTCCAGTGCGTGACCAACATGTAGTGATCCGGTTACGTTCGGTGGGGGGATGACGATCGAGTACGCCGGTCGGTCGGCCGTACCGGTTTGGAAGTAACCCGCCGATACCCATTGCTCGTACCGCCGCTGCTCCACGTCCGCCGGCTGGTACTGCGCGGGCAGGGCGTCCGCCCCGCGGCGTGTCTGCGTCACGGATGGCAGTCTACGGCCCGGGTTCCCTGGCCACCCCTGGTACCCGCGCCTCGGGCTATGCTCGGCTCACCCCTCCCGGAGGAGAGCTGATGTCCGGTACGTACCCCTCGCCTGGCTACGGCGGCCAACAGCCCGGCTATGGCGGCCAGCCAGGCTACGGCAACGATCCCGACTACGGGAGCGCCCCCGGTTACGGCGGCCAGCAACCCGGGTACGACCCCCGCTACGGAGGGCAACCCGGCTATGGTGGGCAGCCCGGGTACGGCGCCCAGCCGGGATACGGCGGCCAACCCGGCTACGGCGGCCAACCCGGGTACGGCGGCCAACCCGGGTACGGCGCCCAGCCAGGCTACGGCCCGACCATCCCCGCGCAGGGCTACCCGGCACACGACTATCCGGACTACGCCCAGGAGACCGACTACCGGTACGGCGGCCCGCCACAGCCGCCGATACCACCCGCGCCGCGCAAGCGCAAGGGCCGCCGCACGCTCACCATCGTGCTGAGCGTGCTCGCCGCCGTTCTCGTACTCTGCCTTGGCGCCGGCTACGTCATCTCCAAGCCGTACCTCGCCGAGTGGCCCGCGAAGCTGACCGCACCGGACAGTCTCGCCGGGCTGACCAAGAGCACCGAGCCCGATCTGCAGCAGGCCGCAAACGAGATCGCTGCCGGCATCCGCAAGGACGTACAGGTTGACGACGCGATCGCCGCGTTCTATCGCGACCCGAAAAAGGAGGAGCGGATCGTCGCGATCGTCGGCGGTACGGCGTTCCTGATGAGCCCGAAGACCGAGCTGGACGAGGCGTTCCGCAGCGCCGGCAGCGGTGGCATGGGGATCAAGGACACCCGCGACGTGAACGCGGGCCCGCTCGGCGGCGTGGCCCGCTGCGGCACCGCGGAGCAGGTCAGCGGCAAGCAGAAGGTCCCGTTGAGCATCTGCGCCTGGGCGGATCACGGCAGCCTGGTCATCGGGCTGTTCTTCAACCGCTCGGTCGAGGAGAGCGCCGCACTTCTGCTGCAGATCCGCAGCGAGATCCTCACCCGCTGAGTCGCGCGCATTCGCCAGGTCCGCTTGTTACGCTGCGGCTCTGATGACGCTGCCACATACCGACCCACCGGCCACCGATCCGGACGAGTTTCCGCTGATCGAACCGCTCTCCGGGCCGCTCGAACCGGCCGGGCCCACCGACGACACACGCGCTGCCGTCCTTCGACCCCACCACGCCCACGCGCGGCGGTGGCGGATCGCCGCGATAGTTGCGGGCGCCGCGGCCGTCGCACTCGCGATCGGCTACGGACCGACCGCCTGGCATACGCTGCGGGAAAAGGACGCCACGGTGACCACCCCGGCACAGGCCGGCGGGCTGACGCTCGATCAAAGCGAACAGGCCCGCGGCACGGCCGACTACCTGCGTACCGCCCTCGCCGCCGAGCTCGGCCTGGAACACCCGGTGGGCGCGGTCTACGCCGACGCTTCAGCGCCGTCGCGCTCGGTCATTTTTGTCGGGGGTACGGCCTTCCTGCGCGCTCCCGAGAAGGACCTCGACGAAGCGTTCCGGCTGCTCTCCGACCAGAGCAGCGCGGTGAGCGGGATCCGGTCGATGTCACCTGGTCAGCTCGGTGGCGTCATGAAATGTGGCACGACGACCAGCCCCGACGGTGACATGGCGATCTGCGGCTGGGCTGATCACGGCAGCCTGGCGATCGCGATGTTCCCCGGGCGGAGCGTCGACGACTCAGCGACGCTGCTGCGCAACATCCGCCGGGATGTACTGCACCGCGGCTGACTCTGAACACAGTAATGGGGCACTCTCTCGAGTGCCCCATTACTTGTGGTTGTCCGGCGGCGTCCTACTCTCCCACACTGTTTCCGGTGCAGTACCATGGGCGCTGGAGGGCTTAGCTTCC
>DASRRF010000062.1:0-2787 GCA_035695905.1 Micromonosporaceae bacterium
GCCGGGTCCGGCGCCTTGACCGCCCGGACCGGCACGTCGACGTGGACGAAGTTGCGGGCAGCGAAGCTCTTCGGACTGAACGGCAGGTCCGCGTCCACCGGAATGAGCCGCAGATCGGGTACGACCCGGTACTTCAACCACGGCGGCAGGGACCGTACGACCTTCTCCAGACCGGCCAGCGCACGCACGTCCGGCATGATCCGTACGGCTCCGTTGATCGCCGGCGCCAGTTGTGCCGCGCGCAGATCCTCGTCGGTCAGCGGGGGCGGGGTGGCGCCGTCCGGTCCGGGGCCGCGCAGGACGTACCCCGATCCGACCGGAACCAACGAGTTGCTGCCGGCCGCGGACGCCAGGGCGCCGGCCAGGAGCGTACGGGCACGTTCGCCGAACGACATGGGCGCCTTCGACACCGCAGCGTCGTGGTACGTCACGACCGACGCATCGGGTGCCGAAATCGTACCGGCCGCGACCGCCCAGCTCGGCGGCCCGAACACTCCACTCAGCTGCTCCTGAGCACTCTGGACGGCCAGGTGCGCGCGGTACGCCTCGAGGGTCAGCTCGTCGAACCGCTCGGCGGCCTGCTTGACCTGCGAGACAACCTGTCCTTCGCCACCACCAACGTGTGCCCGGCCACCCGCGGCCTTGAAGCGGGCCACGACATCGGTCAAGGCGCGCGCGGCGGCGGCCAGGTCACTCGTGGCCGAGGTGACATTCGCCTGGAGCGCCTGCTCCTCGATCCCCCTGGTCTTCTGGAGGAGCGCCGACTCCGCCTCCACGATGCTGGCCAACAGGTCGCTGTCGACCGCGTCGGCGCCGGCCGGCCGTAGCGGGCTGAACTCCTGCCGGCGTAGCTGGACCAGCCGGGCCAGCTCCGCTTCCACCGCGGCCCGACCCTCGGCCTGCGTCGAAGGCGGGGTGCGCACCGCCGGCGGCGAAGCGCCGAGCCGGGACTCCCACGCCCGGTACAGCGCGGCCTCGACGCCGTCGAGCTGCTGCAGGCGGGTACTGGTCAACGCCGCGACCTGGTCGGCGTCCGGCGATGCACCGGCCTTGCCAGCGGTCGTCCCGACGATGTCGTACGGCCTGCCACTGGCCTGCGCGACGAGCAGGTCCCGCCGCTCGTGTACGACCCCTTCGAGGCCGGCTCGAAGCTCGCCGAGGGACAAGTTGCGGGCGTACGACTCCTGGGCGGCCCTGGGTGGCAGACCAGGCTTGTTTCCGGCGGCGATGAGCTCGTCGCGGATCGTGCCGTACGGCCGGCCCCCGCCCCCTGCCACCGACCCGCTCGGCACCTCGCCACCGGCCGACGGCCTGAGCCCGGACTGGCTGTACTCCACCATCTCCTCGTGCCTGGCCATCGCGTCGATGGCCTGCGAACGCAGGCTCGGCTGCGCCGGGGGGACGGACACCTCGTCGCCGGCCGAGCGCGGCGGATCAGTCGTCGGCCGAGCCTCACCGCCGGTGCCGGTCTCGGCCAGGAACCGCCGCTCGGCCATGATCCGGTCGATCTCGGCGATGATCGCGTCCGGCGCGTTCTTGCCCCCGCCGAGGGTGGCCCGGGGGTCGAACCGCTCCGGCGCCTTCGACTTGAAGACGTCGTGGTCGAGCGGCTTGAAGAGGCCGTAGTCCAACCCGTCCACCATGCGCGGCGGCGCGTCGGCCGCGACCGACTCGTAGCTCGGCAGGTGCGGGTCGTCCTTGCGTACGCCGGTGAGCCCGTAACGCTCCAGCAGACCGGCGAGCCAGCTTCCGAGGGTCTCCGGCTCGGCGCCGAACTTCCCGCCGCCCAGCAGAGCCGCCTCCGAAGGCACCGGCAGATCGGGCACCTCGACCCGGAAGACCGGTACGACACGGGATTCCGGCGGAGGCCCGGCGGTACGCGCCTGCTCGAGCCACTCCAGCCCACGGCGCTGCGAGAACGCGGCGGACGACTCCTGCAGCTCCGCGTCCGCGGTGACCCGGCCGAGCTGCTGCGCGCTGAGCCCGGTCGCGTCGCGATTGCCGAGCAGGGCCGCATGTCCGTCGCCGCCGCCGAACGGATCGGCGTCCCGGTTGAGGTGGGGCAGGTCGTCGGCGGTCACCTGCTCCCAGCCGCGCCCGTCGTTGCGGAACAGCCGTACGTCCGTGGGCGTGCCTTCGAGCTCGGTCGTACGGACGAAGTAGCCCTCGGTACGCCCGCCGGGGCCGCCCGGGGCGTACCCGAGCTCCTCCTCCACGTCCCTGGCGGTGACCTGCCTCGACACCGGGACAGAACTCTCCCCCGGGCGGCCCGGGGTCGGTTCGGTCCAGCGCCTCACTTCGGTCCAGCGCTCGGCCGCGAACCCGCGGTCGGTCACAGCGGGGCTCAGTACCTCGATGGTCCGCGGCGCCGGAGGCAGGTCGTCCGGAGACGCGATCCGGCCCGTCTCGCCCGTACGCCATCCGTGCGGACCCAGGTGAAAGGTGGTCTGGGTGTCCGCATCGAGCCCTCGCGTGACGGTCGCCACCACGACGTCGCGGGGTCCGCCTCCGCCGGGACGATCGGCGCCCTGCAGGATGGTCGCCAGCCCCCGTTGGATGCTCGCCGCCGACTCTCCAGCGGTGTTGAAGAGCGTCCAGTGTGCGCCGCCGTCCAGGCTGACGTAGTAGCGGCCCGCATTGGTGGGTAGCGCGGTACGGGGGCCGTGCGGGTCGAGCGGCAGCACCATGCTCTCCGCGTGCTCACCGGCCTGGCCGCCGTACATCTCCAGGCCGCCCGGGGTCCTATCGGCGGCGGGCGGGCTGCTGTGTCCCACGTCTTCCAGCCAC
>DASRRF010000063.1:0-3173 GCA_035695905.1 Micromonosporaceae bacterium
ATCTGGGGCGCCACCGGCAACGCCGTGCCCAACCCGGTCGCGGTCGCCCCGATCGACATCCTCGGGCTGCGGATCCGCACCTACGACCTGGTGGTGCTGGCGATCGCGGCCGCGGCCACCGTGCTGCTGGTCTTCTTCCTGCAGCGCACCAAGCGGGGCGCCGCGATGCAGGCAGTCGCCATGGACCACGAGGCGGCCACCGCGGTGGGGATACACGTCGGGCGCAGCAACGCGATCGCGTTCGTCATCGGCGCCGGCCTGGCCGCTCTGGCCGGCGGTCTGGTTGGACCGCTGCTCTACGTCAACCCGTCGATGGGCGGGTCGCTCGGCATCAAAGGCTTCGCCGGGGCGATCCTCGGCGGCTTCGGCAGCATCCCCGGTGCGATCGTCGGCGGGCTGGCCATCGGCGTGCTCGACTCCTTCACCGCGGGTCATTTCCAGGGTTACTCGGAGCTGGTCACGTTCCTGGTCTTCACTGTGATCATCATGATCCGGCCCACCGGCATCTTCGGCGAGCGGACGGTGAACCGGGCATGAGGGCGCGCATCGCCGTGCTGGCCGCTGGGGGCGCTGGCGGCATCGCCGCCTGGCTGCTGCCATACGGGCTGGACTCGTACGCGATCCATGTGGTCGACGTGATGATGCTGTTCGCCCTACTCGCCGTCGGCCTGGGGCTGGCGATGGGCGTCGCCGGCCAGATCAACCTGGCCCAGGTCGCGTTCTTCGGCGTCGGCGCCTACGTCACCGCCATCCTCACCACCAAGGCGGGGTACGGGTTCTGGACCGCGGCCGCGGTGGCCATGGTCGCCGCGGCGGCGGTCGGCCTGCTGGTGGGTACGCCGGCCCTGCGGATGCAGTCGCACTATCTCGGCATCGTCACCCTGGGCCTGGCCCTCGCGTTCACCAACTGGGTCACCAACGCGCAGATCGCCGGCGGCGCCGAGGGAATCTCCGCGATCCCGGTCCCGCCGATGCTCGGCATCGACCTGTCCAGCGAGTACCTGTTCTACTACGTCGAACTGATCCTGTTCGCCGCCGCGCTCGGATTCGGTCTGTTCGTCGTACACACCCCGTTGGGCCGGCGGATGCGAGCCATGCGCGACGACGCGCTCGCCGCCGGCGCGGTCGGGGTCGAGGTGCCGATGCTGCGGATGACCGCGTTCCTGCTCGCGAGTGTCTACGGTGGACTCGCCGGGGTCCTCTACGCCGGGCTCATCCGGTACGTGGCGCCGGAAACGTTCAGCATCGCCAACATGTTCCTGCTTCTCGCCATGGTGATCATCGGTGGCCGGCAGAGCCTGGTCGGTTGCGTCGTCGGCGCCGCCGCGCTCACCCTGGTTCGCGAGCTGCTGGTGGACTACCCGACCTACGCGCAGGTGGCCTACGGCACCGTGGTGGTGCTGACCGTGGTCTTCGCGCCGACCGGACTGGCCGGACTCCCGGCGCGGGTCCGGGAGTCGCTGCGGCGGCGCGGCTGGGGTCACGCATCTGCCGCCGCGCCGGCGCTGAAACCCTTCCAACGGTACGAGGAGGAGCGCCGCGACGAGCCGGCTGGCTCACCCCTACTGGAGGTGCACGCGGTCAGCAAACACTTCCGTGGACTGCGGGCACTCGTCGACGTGTCGCTGACCGTCGCGCCCGGGGAGATCCGCGGCATCGTCGGGCCGAACGGGTCAGGCAAGACCACCCTGTTCAACGTGATCAGTGGGCTCTACAAGCCGAACGCGGGCCGGGTCGTACTCGCCGGACGGGACGTGACCGGTGCCCGGCCGTACCGGTTGGCGCAGGCCGGCGTCGCCCGGACGTTCCAGAACCTGCGCCTCTTCGGTGACCTCACCGTCCGGGAGAACATCCTGGTGGCACTCGACCAGACCCGGACCCGCGGCGCCTGGCGGTACGCCCTGTGGCAGGTCGGCGTCTGGCGGCAGGACCGCGCGTTGCGTACGGAGGGGGACCGGGTGCTGCACCGGTTCGGGCTCACCGACTTCGCGCAGCTGCGGCCGCGCGCGCTGCCCTACGGCACCCAGCGGCGGGCGGAGATCGCCCGGGCGATGGCCCGTATGCCGCGCCTGCTCCTGCTCGACGAGCCGGCCGCCGGCCTCAACGGCGAGGAGGTCCGGCAGCTGCGCGAAATCGTTACGTCCATCCGGGACAGTGGGGTCACCGTTGTCGTCATCGAACACAACATGGGCCTGGTCATGTCGCTGTGCGAGCGGGTCACCGTGCTCGCCAGCGGCGCCGTCATCGCCGAGGGCACGCCGGCCGAGGTGGCCACCGCGCCGGCCGTGATCGAGGCGTACCTCGGTGACTCGGCCATGTCCGAAGACCTGCCACGGCAGATCGCGGAAGAGGTGACCCGGTGACGGCCGCGCTCATCGTGGAGAACCTGTCTGTCCACTATGGAGGCGTGTGCGCGGTCCGGAACATCAGCTTCCAGGTGCCCGCCGGCGAGGCGGTCGGCGTCATCGGCGCCAACGGCGCGGGCAAGACCTCCACGCTCAAGGCGTTGCTCGGCCTGGTGCCGCGCACGGTCGGGACCATGCGGTACGGCGACACCGACCTGTCCCGGGTGAAGGCCCGCGACATGGTGCGCCACGGCATCGGGTACGTCGCCGAGGGCCGGCACGTGTTCGCCGGGCTGCCGGTGGAGAAGAACCTGCTGCTCGGGGCGTACGCCCGCAAATGGAATGGCCAGACCCGGGCCACCCTGGCCGAGGTGTACGACCTGTTCCCGATGCTCGGTGCGATGCGCAACCGGTTGGCCGGTGCGCTGTCCGGCGGCCAGCAGCAGATGCTTGCCATCGGTCGGGCCTTGATGTCACATCCGCGGCTGCTGCTGCTCGACGAGCCCTCGATGGGCCTATCGCCCAAGCTCGTCGAGGACATCCTCGCCGTCCTGCAGCGGTTGAGCCGGGACGGGCTGAGCATGCTGCTCGTGGAGCAGAACGCCAAGCTCACGTTCGAGGCCACCGGCACCTGCCTGGTGGTGGAGAACGGCGAGGTCGCCATCACCGGCACCTCCCAGGAGCTCCAACACGACGTCCGGGTTCGGCGCATCTATCTCGGCATGTGACGGCTACAGCCGCAGCGGCCGCAGCGTGTCGACGATCTGGGACAGTGCCGCTTCCGCGTTGGGGAACGGTCGTGCCTGCAGGGCGTCGCCTATCCGTTGC
>DASRRF010000064.1:0-2529 GCA_035695905.1 Micromonosporaceae bacterium
CCTGGAGGCGGCCTGCGCGTCCGGTGAGTTCCGGCCCAGCGTCGACGACGAGGACGTGCACACCGCGCTGGAACGCGGCTTGCTGGAGCGGCTCGGCGCGCTCGGCGGCAAGCTGCGGGCCGGCCGCTCGCGCAACGACCAGGTGGCCACCGACCTCCGGCTGTACCTGCGTGACCACGCGCGCGGGGTGGCCGGCCGGCTGGTCGAGCTGGGTGACGCTCTGGTCGAGCAGGCCGGCCGGCACGTGGACACGCCGGCCCCGGGGATGACCCACCTGCAGCCCGCCCAGCCGATCGTGTTCGGCCACCAGCTGCTGGCCCACGTACAGCCGCTGCTGCGGGACCTGGACCGGCTGCGCGACTGGGACGCCCGGGCGGCGATCTGCCCGCTCGGCGCAGGCGCGCTGGCCGGCTCGTCGCTGCCGCTGGACCCGGCGCAGGTGGCCCGGGAACTCGGGTTCGCCGCGGCCGCGGCGAACTCGATGGACGCCGTGTCGGACCGGGACTTCGTCGCGGAGTTCCTGTTCGTCGCCGCGCTCGCCGGGGTGCACCTGTCCCGGCTCGGCGAGGAGGTGGTGCTCTGGACCACGCCGTCGTTCGGCTGGGCGGAGCTGGACGACGCGTTCGCCACCGGCTCGTCGATCATGCCGCAGAAGAAGAACCCGGACATCGCGGAGCTGGCCCGCGGCAAGGCCGGCCGCCTGATCGGCGGCCTGGTCACCGTCCTGACCATGCTCAAGGGCCTGCCCCTGGCGTACGACCGGGACATGCAGGAGGACAAGGAACCGGTCTTCGACGCGGTGGACACCCTGGAGTTGGTACTCCCGGCGCTGGCCGGCATGATCTCGACGATGACGGTACGGGCGGACCGGATCGCCGCGGCCGCGCCGATCGGCTACACGCTGGCCACCGAGGTGGCCGACTGGCTGGTCCGCCGCGGTGTGCCGTTCCGCGAGGCGCACGAGGTGACCGGGCGGCTGGTCGCGCTCTGCGCCGCCCGGGACTGCCCGCTGGATGCGGTCTCCGACGCGGACCTTGGTTCGGTCTCGCCCCTGCTGAGCCCCGAGGTACGCGAGGTCCTCTCGGTCCGCAGCGCGCTCGCGGCCCGGGTGACCCCGGGCTCGGCCGGCCCCGGTCCGGTCGCCGACCAGCTCGCCGTCGCCGGCGACCGGCTGGACGCCTGGCGGGACTGGGCCGCGGTCGGGGTGGTGCCGCGCTGAGCCTGCTGACCCTCCTTTGTGGACCTGTCGACGCCGCGGCCCGCGGGCTGCTCGGCTGCACCGTCTCCGCGGGCGGGGTGACCGTACGGCTCACCGAGGTCGAGGCGTATACCGGCGCGGGTACGGACCCGGCGTCGCACGCCCACCGTGGCCGTACGCCCCGCAACGAGGTGATGTTCGGCCCGCCCGGTCACGCGTACGTGTACTTCATCTTCGGCATGCATTGGTGCGTGAACCTGGTCTGCGGTGAGGTCGGGCGGGCCGACGCGGTACTGCTGCGCGCGGGTACGGTCACCGCCGGCGTGGAGGTCGCCCGGCTGCGCCGGCCCGGCGTGCGGGCGGACCGCGAGCTCGCCCGCGGGCCGGGTCGGCTCGCGTTGGCGCTCGGCGTGGACGGCGGCGCCAACGGCACCTCGATGGTCGACGGGTCCGGGCCGATGACGCTGACGTCGCCGCGCCGGCCGGTGGGTGCGCGGTTGATCCGGTCGGGTCCGCGGGTCGGGGTTGCTGCCGCGGCCGAGGTGGCGTGGCGGTTCTGGCTGGACGGGGAGCCGAGTGTGAGCGCCTACCGCAGGCACGTACGCCGGCGCCGCCACGGTGCAGTGCGTACAGATGTTATCGATTGACCGCGCGGCGCCATCCGGGCTTGGTGCCTACCGATCCAGGCGGCCTTGCGACGACTCACTCGGGCGGCACGGAGGACGTGGCAGCGACAACAAGGAGGTCGATCTGTTCATGGACTACCTACGGATCGAGCCTTGTACCGATGCTGACTTTGGGTTCGAGCGGTCCGCCGGCCCGGCACGTAACCGTGGTGGGATTCGTATCGCCCGAACGTTCGCCTAACCCGCCGTACTGTGGATCATTGAGCACCGGTGTTTGCTACGGCTTATCCGCGCGTCGCACTTTAACCGGTGCTACCCGTGCGATGGTGTCGAAGTCGGCATCGACATGTAGGACGGTTAAGCCCCATGCTTCCGCCGTCGCCGCGACCAGGAGGTCCACGACTGAGGGGCCCTTGTGCTGGCCGAGGTCGACGAGTGCGTCCTGGGTCCGTTCCACGAACCGCCAGGCGTCGTCGGGCATCGGGTGCCAGCCGAACAACGAGCGCAGGTGACCTCGAAGCTGGTCGCGGTCAGCCCTGCTCGTTGTCGCCCGCACGAGTTCGGCCTCGACGACGGGGCACACGCCAACGAGACCAGCGCGAACGGCATCAACCCATCGCGGCTGGACGTCCTGGCCACGCCGCAACCTGATGACCATCGACGTATCGGCGAGGAATGTCACGCGGCGTGCCCGGTGTGATCGTC